>JALZIX010000069.1 GCA_030860025.1 Actinomycetota bacterium | reverse complement strand
CTAGTTCCGGCGCCACTGCCGTTCTCGGCAGCGACAATCTGACGATCAGTGAAGCGGCCAACGACTCTGACGCGTCACAGCTCTGATATCCGGCACGACAGTCGAGCCGGACCGAGCGCACGGGGATGGTCTCAGATGTCTCGATACGAGCAGCCGGGCACAGCCGAAGGGCAGGCGATCCATGGGGATGGACAGTTCCAGCCGCCTTCGACGCCCGGTCGGCAGTTGGCCGGTGGCATCGGGGAAGTTTTCATCGCGGCCGGCGGTGTGCTCTTTTTCATCGCAAGCTTTCTGACTTGGATCTCCCTCGATCTGGGTGCCGTTCTCCGTTGCGATGAATTCTCCGACCCAGTGGCCCGCGCGAACTGTGAGACAGGCTTTGGAGCAGGCCTCACCGACTCCTCTGCCAACGCATGGGATTTCACGCTGGGCGCGGCCGCGACAGTGATCATGATCCTGCTCACGCTCACCGCCGTAGGGATGGGGCTGCGGGCCAATCCGGTGCCGCGGAGGTTTCGCCAGCTCGGCGCTGCAGCCGTGCTCGTTGTCGATGTGATCCTGTTGACGTTCGTGGCTGTCTTCGACCTCAGCTCAGCCGGGGCGGTCCTGACTGAGGATGCGCTCGGGGGTCGTGGCGCGGCGGCGAGCGGGGGGCTTTCTGGTCTGTCGCTGGGTCTTGGATTCTGGTTGGCCGTGGCTGGCTTGCTGGTAGCACATGCGGGCATGGTTGTCGGCCAACGCGTGTTGCGCAGCCGGGGTCAGCCAAGCAGCTGAGATCGACCGGTCATCCGGATTCGCGCGCCCTGCACCGCGGCGCGCCTGCCTCGGATGGCGAATACGGGATTGCATGGTGGTCATGTGTCCTCTGTGATGACCCGAATGCCGCATGTTCCGGCATCTCGGCGGGGCCCGAAGTCACCCAGGGCCACGGGCACCGGCCTCGGAGCGCTGATCACCGGCGCGCTTGCGGGCCTAGGCGCGGCCGCCGCTGGCTTGACTGTGCTGGGCGCACTCATCGGGCTCGCGTGGATCGTCGAACCGGCCGTCGGCGGCTCCGTCCTGGGGCCGGCGCGGCTCTCGGCTCAGGCCTGGTTGCTCGGTCATGGATCCCATGTCGAGACCGCAGGTGTCGTCGTGGCGATCACACCCCTCGGACTGACTGTGCTGCTTGCGGTCTGCTGCTGGTACGCCGCGTGCTGGGCCGGTCGACGCGCCGAGGTCGGCAGCCTGCGTGACGTCGTACGGGTGCTGGCACCGATGGCGGTCACCTACTCCGCGATCGGTGTCCTGCTGCTCCAGCTCGGCTCCTCCGCTGGGGCCGACATACCGCTGTCCGGAGCTGTGAGCGGTGTGGCGAGCCTCAGCGCCTTCGTCGGGCTCGCCGGGCTGTTGCGTACCGCTGGCCACGGCAGGTTGATCCACGATGTGCTGCCCTTTCCGTCGCGCGCCGTGCTGTCCGGGGTGGGGGCTGGAGCCGCGGTCCTGTTTGCTACCGGACTGGGCACTCTTGCGATTGCCATCGCCACGGATCGAGCCGGGTTCGCCGCCCTCACCGAGAGCTTGGCCCCGAATTGGAGCGCCGGCATCGGCTTGTTCGCCATGAGCCTCCTGCTCCTTCCCAACGCCGCCGTCTACGCCGTGGCGCTGTTGCTGGGGCCCGGATTCGCCGTCGGTGCGGGGACGACGGTCTCGGCGTTCGGCGTGACCCTGGGGCTGGTCCCCGGGTTGCCGATCGCTGCGGCCTTGCCCGACGACCCCGCCGTACCCCTGGGCGCCATCGTGGCCTTGATGACTCCCGCGCTCTGCGCCGTCCTGGTGGGGGCGGTGGTGACCCGTCGGCTCGACGAAGGCACCGGTGCGGCTGCGGCAGCGGGCTGGGCCGCAGCGGCTGGGCTGGCTCTCGCGGTGGCGATCGCTGCGGCTCAATGGCTGGCAGCCGGTTCGCTGGGTGATGACCGCCTGGCCACGATCGGCGCGCCACCGCTGGCGACCTTGGTCGTCGCCGCCGCTGTACTTGCGCCACTGGCCGCGCTGTCGGCGTTCGTCCTGCGTCGGTGGCAGACGCGCGGTTGATGAAAGCACCTCGTCGAAGGGAGCAGTTAGGGTGCAGGCCGTGCCCGCTCGGTTGGTCGTCCTGGCTTCCGGCGCTGGAACCCTGTTGCAGGCCCTGATCGATGCCCGGGTGGATCCGACCTACCCCGCTGAGGTGGTGGCGGTCGCCAGTGACCGGGCTGATGCCTACGCGCTGGCTCGGGCGCGTCGACAGGGGATTGCCACCCAACTGGTCGTTGCCGCCGGCTTCGACGACCGGGCCAGCTGGGATGCCGCACTGACGGACGCAGTGGCTGCCTACGAGCCGGATCTCGTTGTGCTGGCCGGGTTCATGAAGATCTTGAGCCCGGGTTTCCTGCAGCGCTTCTCCGGTCGTGTGATCAACACGCATCCTGCGCTGCTGCCGGCCTTTCCTGGCGCGCATGCCGTACGGGACGCACTCGAGTCCGGCGTAGCGGTGACCGGTGCCAGCGTCATCTGGGTGGACGAGGGGATCGACACCGGCGAGGTGATCGCTCGAACCGAGGTTCCCGTGCTAGCCGGAGACGACGAGGCCAGCCTGCATGAGCGGATCAAGGTGGCGGAGCGGCAGATGTTGGTCCGGGTAGTCGCCGATGTGATCACCGCCGAACAGAATTTGACGCCAGGGGCTGGGTCATGAGCAGAGTTGGGATCCAGCGGGCCTTGATCGCTGTCTATGACAAGACCGGCCTCGAGCAACTAGGCGTCGGGTTGGCGCAGGCCGGCGTCGAGATCGTGTCCACCGGGGGCACCGCGCGCCGACTACAGAGACTGGGCGTCGAGGTCACGTCTGTTGAGGAGATCACGGGTTTTCCCGAAGCTCTCGACGGGCGGGTGAAGACGCTGCACCCGGCAGTCCACGCCGGGATACTGGCCGACCGCCGGATTCCAGAACATGTCGCGACGCTTGCTGACTTGGGCATCGATGCCTTCGACCTCGTCGTGGTGAACCTCTACCCGTTCCGGGAGACCGTCGCCTCGGGTGCCACGCCGGATGAATGCGTGGAGCAGATCGACATCGGCGGACCGGCGATGGTGCGCGCCGCTGCCAAGAACCATCCTTCGGTGACCGTCGTGGTCGACCCAGCTCGGTACGGCGAGGTTCTTTCGGCGGTGGCCGAGGGCGGCTTTACCTTGGACCGGCGGCGGGCGCTGGCCGCGGATGCATTCCGGCACACCGCGACCTATGACATCGCCGTGGCCTCGTGGATGGGCAACGTGCTGGCCCCCGACGAGTCCGGGTTCCCGCCCTGGGCGGCTGGATCATGGGATCGGGGCGCGCTGCTCCGGTACGGGGAGAACCCCCACCAGCGGGCCGCGCTGTACCGGCACTGGCGTCCAGGTCTGGCCCATGCCGAGCAGTTGCATGGCAGGGAGATGTCGTACAACAACTATGTCGATACCGACGCCGCGCTGCGCGCGGCCTACGACCATCCCGAGCCGTGTGTGGCGATCATCAAGCACGCTAACCCGTGCGGGATCGCCCTGGGCGCGGATGTCGCGCAAGCGCACCGCAAGGCGCACGCGTGCGATCCGGTCTCGGCCTACGGCGGGGTGATCGCGGTCAACCGTGCAGTCGATGTGGCGATGGCCGAGCAGGTCGCCGAGATCTTCACCGAGGTCGTCGTGGCGCCCGCGTTTTCGGCAGAGGCACTCGCCGTACTCACCGCCAAGAAGAACGTGCGGCTGCTTCGGTTACCGGCCACGACCGCCCCCGACCCGACCGAAATGCGGGCGATCAGCGGCGGCCTGCTGATGCAGACCGTCGATCGACTGGACGCTCCCGGGGACGACCCGCGGACGTGGAGGTTGGCCTGCGGGTCGGCGGACGGCCAAGCGCCGCTGGCCGATCTTGCCTTCGCCTGGCGAGCGGTTCGTTCGGTCAAGAGCAACGCCATCGTGCTTGCCGCCGACCGCGCGACGGTGGGAATCGGAATGGGTCAGGTCAATCGAGTCGATTCGGCACGGTTGGCGGTGAGTCGGGCGGGGGATCGGGCGGCTGGTGCGGTCGCTGCGTCGGACGCGTTCTTCCCGTTCCCGGACGGACTCGAGGTGCTCGCCTCAGCCGGTGTGCGCGCTGTTGTGCAGCCGGGTGGATCAGTCCGCGACGGTGACGTGATCGCCGCCGCGCAGACCGCCGGCATCACGATGTACTTCTCCGGTACGCGGCACTTCTTCCACTGAGGGTTCTGTTGCGTAGCCTCGCGGTCTGCCAACGTGCACGGCTCGTATCAGCCGACGCGCTTGGGCGGGGTCAGGGCGGCCTTGAGCGCGCCGAGCAGGGCAAAGACAGCGGCGCCGATGACGACGAGGAAGCCAGGCTCGAATCGGGAGAAGTCGAAGTCGGCGGTGATCAGCGCGGTCATGACCGCGGCCACGATCGCCACCGCGATCAGCAGCGCGATCAGCCCCATGGCCCGGCGGCTCTTGCCGGGAATGAAGGCGAGCAGGCCCATGAGGAGCAGTACCGCGCCCCCGAACACGATGACCAGCGGCTGCCACACGCCGTCGGTGAAGAAGCTGCCGATCTCGTCCAGACCCGCTTGGAAGATGTCGTAGCCAGGCAGACCTTCGAACCAGTCCAGGAGCAGGGAGACTCCGATACCCACTCCGGCCAGTACCAGCAGGAGTCCAGCGAGGGGGTCAGGTCGGCGTACGGCAACTGGCTCGGCGGCGTAGGCCGAGGTTTGGTCGTAACTGCTGTCGGAGTAGGACATGACCGACCTTTCTGACGTGAGGACCAAAGTGAGGGGGAGGACGACGACAGGATAGGGAGTTCCGGTGTGTCATGGGTGCTCGCCACGAAGTCGGTCATGCATCGCGCTGCCGCGCGAAGCTGCGCCGGTGCGAGGCTGGGGAAAAAGCGAATGTCATGATGCGTGCCGTGACGGCGACGATTCTCGATGGCAAGGCCACAGCGGCCGAGATCCGAGACGAATTGCGCAGCGAAGTCGATGCCCTGACCGCTCGCGGACGCCGGCCCGGACTCGGGACCTTGCTCGTGGGCGATGACCCAGCCAGCCGCTGGTATGTCGGGGCGAAGCACAAGGACTGCGCCGAGGTCGGGATCGCGAGCATCCGACACGAGCTACCGGCCTCGGCCAGCCTTGCCGAGGTCCTCGAGGTGGTCGACGAGCTCAACGCCGATCCGGCCTGCACCGGCTACCTGGTTCAGCTTCCGTTGCCGGAGGGGGTGAGCGAGATGGCGGTCTTGGAGCGGATGGATCCGGCCAAGGATGTTGACGGTCTGCACCCGGTCAACCTGGGTCGGCTCGTACTGGGAGAACCGGGGCCGCTGCCGTGCACGCCGACTGGCATCGTCGCGCTGCTGCGTCGCTATGACGTGCCGATCGCCGGGGCCAACGTTGTCGTCATTGGACGCGGGATCACCGTGGGACGGCCGCTCGGCCTGCTGCTGACCCGTCGCTCGGAGAACGCGACGGTGACCATCTGCCACACGGGTACGCGGGATCTCGCGGGGCACGTGCGCGGTGCGGACATCGTGGTTTCCGCCGCGGGTGTGCCGGGACTGATCACTGCGGAGATGGTCCGGTCCGGTAGCGCTGTTCTCGATGTCGGGGTCAGTCGAGTCGATGGGAAGATTGTCGGCGACGTGGCTGGCGACGTCGTAGATGTCGCGGGGTACGTCGCGCCCAACCCGGGCGGCGTCGGACCGATGACCCGCGCGATGCTGCTGGTCAATGTCGTCGCGCTGGCCGGCCGTTTGAGTGACCCAGCCAGCGCTGCGGGTCGCCCGCCGCACGGGGCCGGCAGTCCCGACAAGAATCCGGGCGCTTCGCGCGTGAGCTCGTGAGCTGATGCCTCCGCTGATCACCCGCGACCGGGTGCTTGCCCAGATCCCGTACCTGGTCATCGCACTGCTGGTCGGTGCGGGCTTGCTTCTGATCGTCTTCGAGTACTGGCGCCGCGGGCTGGTCACCATCGGCGGGGCGATGGGCCTGGCCGGTCTGCTGCGCCTATTTCTTCCGGCGCGCAGAGCCGGGCTGCTCAGCGTCCGTGGACGCGCCTTCGATGTGGCGGCCTACATCCTGATGGGAGTTGCGCTGATCGGGATTGGTCTGGCCGTCCCGGCACCGGTCACCTGAGGCTGGCGGCTGAAGGTTCGGTGCTCCTGGATAACCTGGGGTCATGGCGAATCCTGACAGCACTCGACGTGGCAAGGTGACCGTTGTCGGTGCCGGTTTCTACGGCTCCACGACCGCACAGCGTTTGGCGGAGTACGACGTTTTCAACACCGTCGTGCTGACCGACATCCTCGAGGGGCGCCCGGAGGGACTGGCACTGGACCTCAACCAGTCGCGTCCCATCGAGGGTTTCGAGACCCAGGTCGTCGGGGTCGGCGGTGGCTCGTACGAGGGAAGCGAGAACTCCGATGTCGTCGTGATCACTGCCGGGCTGCCGCGCAAGCCCGGGATGAGCCGGATGGACTTGCTCGAGACCAACGCGAAGATCGTGCGCGAGGTCTCGGAGAACATCGCCCGCCGCTCACCCGAGGCAGTGGTGATCGTCGTGTCGAATCCGCTGGACGAGATGACTGCGCTGGCCCAGCTGGCTACTGGCTTCCCCCGGAACCGGGTGCTCGGCCAAGCCGGGATGCTGGATACCGCTCGATTTACGAACTTCGTCGCCGAGAAGCTGGGTGTGCCCGTCGGCTCGGTGCAGACACTGACGCTCGGCTCACATGGCGACACGATGGTTCCGGTGCCCTCGCGGTGCACGGTCGACGGCAAGCCGCTCTCCGATCTGCTCTCGGCCGAGGACATCGAGGAGCTCGTGGTCAAGACCCGGAATGGTGGTGCTGAAGTCGTGGCGCTACTCAAGACCGGGTCTGCGTTCTATGCGCCCTCGGCCGCGGCGGCGCGGATGGCGCGAGCGGTGATCGACGATTCTGGAGCAGTCATGCCGGTCTGCGCTTGGGTGGACGGCGAGTACGGCATCGACGGGGTCTACCTGGGGGTGGAGGCCGAGATCGGCCGCAGCGGCGTAAGCAGGGTTGTCGAGACCGAGCTGACCGAGGCTGAGCTGGCTGCGTTGAAGGAAGCCGCGCAGGCCGTACGCAGCAAGCAGGCCGACGTCGCCGACATGTAGATCCTCGATGTCGGAGTCGCACTCCTCGTACTGCCGTCGTCACGCAGAAGGGCAAGTCCGCGCATGAGCAAGATCAAGGTCGAGAACCCCGTCGTCGAGCTCGACGGTGACGAGATGACCCGGATCATCTGGCACTTCATCAAGGACCGGCTGATCCATCCGTACCTGGACGTCGATCTGAAGTACTTCGACCTCGGCATCGAGTCTCGCGATGCCACCGAGGACCAGATCACCGTTGACGCGGCGAACGCCATTAAGGAGCACGGCGTCGGTGTCAAGTGCGCCACGATCACGCCGGACGAAGCCCGGGTCGAGGAGTTCGGGCTGAAGAAGATGTGGGTCTCGCCGAACGGGACAATCCGAAACATCTTGGGCGGCGTAGTGTTTCGAGAGCCGATCATCATCTCGAACGTCCCGCGGCTCGTCCCGGGTTGGACCAAGCCGATCATCATTGGCCGGCATGCGCACGGCGACCAGTACAAAGCGACGAACTTCAAGGTGCCCGGCGCCGGCGAGTTGACCATCACGTTCACCCCTGCCGACGGGTCGGAACCGGTCCAGCACGTTGTGGCGAACTACGGTGCCGACGGCGGCGTGGCGATGGGCATGTACAACTTCAACTCCTCGATCGAGGACTTCGCTCGGGCCTCGTTCGCGTACGGGCTGCAGCGTGGCTATCCGGTGTACCTGTCCACCAAGAACACGATCCTCAAGGCCTACGACGGCGCCTTCAAGGACATCTTTCAGGGTGTGTTCGAGGCCGACTACAAGGCCGACTTCGAGGCGGCGGGGCTGACGTACGAACACCGGCTGATCGACGACATGGTCGCTGCGGCCATGAAGTGGGAGGGCGGCTACGTCTGGGCCTGCAAGAACTACGACGGTGACGTTCAGTCCGACACGGTCGCGCAGGGCTTCGGGTCACTTGGTCTGATGACCTCGGTGCTCATGACGCCGGACGGCCGTACGGTCGAGGCCGAGGCGGCGCACGGGACGGTCACTCGGCATTTTCGCGAGCACCAGAAGGGCAATCCGACCTCGACGAACCCGATCGCCTCGATCTTCGCCTGGACCGGTGGGCTCAAGCACCGCGGGAAGCTGGACTCGACGCCGGAGGTCACGGGTTTCGCCGCGGCCTTGGAGCAGGTCTGCGTGGAGACAGTGGAGAGCGGCAAGATGACCAAGGACCTCGCCCTGCTGGTCAGCCGCGACCAGCCGTACCAGACAACCGAGGAGTTCCTGGGCGCGCTGGACGAAAACCTCAGGACCAAACTCAGCTAGGCCGTCGGCCACGGCACTTTTTACGTGAAATGTGCCTTCAGCTGGCCGTCTGAGGTGACATTTCACGGGATAAGTGCCAGTCAGGCTGCGGTACGTCGAAGCGCTGCCCGAATCTGGTCCAGCAACGTCGAGGGATCGGCCAGATCAGCGGCGGTGGCGTGAATGACCGTCCAGCCAGCATGGACCAGCGAGTTGAGCCGTCGTCGGTCCCGGCGCATCTGTAAGACGTCTGCATGGTGACTTCCGTCGTACTCAACGGCGACCTTCGCGTCGGGCCATGCCAGATCCACTCGCGCGATGAACTTCCCATCGACCCGCACGTCAAATTGCGGGACAGGGCGCGGGAGTCCCGCGCGGATAACGGCCACCCTGATGCGTGACTCGGGCGGTGACTCGCTGCGTCCGTCGACGAGGTCGACAGCCTGGCGCACGCGGGTTACTCGCCATAGCCTGCCACCGAGCGCAACGCGGGTCCGAAGCTCGTTGGCGGTGAGTAAGCCTTCGCGAATCATCGCGTCGATGAACGGCACGACATCGTCCGGCGGTTCGAGTGTTGCAATGTCCCAAGCAGCCCGGATTGGAGTAGTCAGCCGCAACCCGTCGCGGAGCATGACATCGACGGGATCCAGCGGCGTCTGGTGCACTAGGACTCCGCGGGCACCTTCAACATGGACGGTTCCGGTCGTGCTAACGATCACCGGATGTGAGGTGGTCGCGAGTCGAACCCCGTAGCACCACGCGGCCGACACACCGCTGATGGCATGCGTCTGCGGTAACAACAGGGCGGCCGCGCGGCACTTGACACCGTGATCCACTACGACACCACGCGAGATGTACACGCCGTGCAGCACGCGGCGAAAGCTTGGGCCCAACAGGCGCTTGCGGGTAACCAAGCCCGCAGCCACCGCGGCGCTACCCAGGAACGGCGCGCCAGCCAGTTGACGAGGGACGGGAGCCGGTATGCCCATCTTGACAAGAGTGCCGAAGCAGGGCCGACCCATGTGCTCGCCATCCACAGGCACGTCGGCGCTCGACCCCCCACCGAGAAAGGGACATTTCACGCGAAATGTCCGGTCAGACGGCCGTCTGAGGCGACTTATCACGTGAAATGTCCCTTTGGGGAGGCAGTGAGCGCGTCGACATACGGTGGGTTGTGTGCAGACGTTTCTTCCGTTTTCCGACTTCGAGCAGTCCGCGCGGGCGCTCGACCCCAAGAGGTTGGGTAAACAGCGGGTCGAAGTCATCCAGATCGTCCGGGCGCTCACCTGGCCGAAGTACGGATGGGCTCACCATCCGGCCGTACTCATGTGGAAGGGGCATGAGGAGGCGCTCGGAAGGTACGGACTCACCTGCTGCGAGGTCTGGTCCGAAACCGGTAACGGAGACACCTGCGCCGCGACCATCGCTTCTGATCTGCGCCCGCTCGGCATCGAGAAGATCCGCACCCAGGCCGAGCTCGCCGAAGCCGGGGCCTTGCCCGCATGGTTGGGCGACAACGACATGCATCTGGGGCATCAGTCGTCTCTGCTGCGCAAGGATCCGGATTGGTACGGCTCGCGTTTCCCGGGCGTACCTGACGACCTGCCTTATCGCTGGCCGGTCCGCTCGCAGAACGTTGTCGACGCCGAACGGCGCAGAGCTGAGAACGCGGGCCTGCGCGCTCAACGAGCCGCCGACCGCGCAGTTCGGGAGGCCGAACGGGCACGCCGGCGGAGGAGCCGAGCCGCGAAGCGGGGGTGGGTGACTCGCCGAGCCACCGACAGCACCCGGTGATCGCGGCGACACCTTTCTCGAGGCACTTATTGCGTGAAAGGTGTCATCAGCTGACCGTCTGAAGGGACATTTCACGTGAAAAGTGCCTGCGGGGGCGTGTTGTCAGGGGCGCGGCGCCAGTGACCACTCCGGGCCGGCGGGGGTATCCCGCACTTCCACGCCGGCTGAAGCCAGCACATCGCGGATTTCATCGCTGGCCCGGAAATCCTTGCCTTCCCTCGCCCGGTCGCGGAGGGCGAGCAACACGTCGACATACGGACGGACGGCCTCTGCCGGATCAGCGACGCCGGTACGGGCGAGGGCTCCGAGCTCGACCACCATCGAGCGCAG
This sequence comes from Actinomycetota bacterium, assembly GCA_030860025.1. GTDB lineage: Bacteria > Actinomycetota > Actinomycetes > Mycobacteriales > Geodermatophilaceae > JACCQS01. Next base: position 840 of record JALZIX010000069.1, on the reverse strand, counting down.
CAGTCCGCGGGCGTGATCGCCGTCGTCGGAGGACAGCGTGTCCCCGGCCCAGTCGTGGGTCGCTTCTTCCAACTCCAGCACCGCAGCAAGGGCTGCATCGGCGTCCCGGTCCAGCAGGGCTGCGGCAAATCGGGCTGCACACTGGTCGGCGGCAGCGCGCAGCGAAAGGGCATCCGTCGTCCGGTTCCCTCCCGAACCTGCGCTTTCGGTGGCATGAGAAGGGAGGTCGTGTAGCGAACCGGCCGAGTGCTTTGCGGCGGAGGCTAGATCGGCCAGCCGCACAACGCTCCCGCTGGGGTGAATGACGCTGGCGCCGTGGCGACGGATCGTGAGATTGCCGTTTCCCACCACGCTGACTGTGTCGGCGCCTGGCTCCACGATCGCCGCAGTGTGCTCGTCGACGCCCAGTACGAACGCCTCCGCGGGAAGCTCAGACTCCAGCGCTGCCAACCGGCGCTCCCCGAGGTAGCAATACCGGGTGTCGTGATGTCCTCCTTCAGCGTTGTCATAGTGCGGAATCACCACCGCCGGGAGCCCGATCAGGTCAGTCATGAGATTGAGTCCGCCCTCCCAGTACGGCGCAATCCCGGCCTTGTAGATCTCGTACACCGGGATCGTGTGCGAGCCGAGCGTCAGAGCGGCGGCACTGGCGAACACCACGCTGCCGCCGGCAGCAACCGTCTCGCGAAGCAGGCCGGACAGCGGAGTGCCCCGCCAGACCCGCAGGGCGTACGTCGGGCTCCCCGGTCCGGCGAACACCCACGACGCAGCACGTACGGCGTTCAACGCCCGCTCCCGAGCCAGGTCGTCGAGGTCCGCGGACCGCCAGCTGGCCGCGCG
>JALZIX010000055.1 GCA_030860025.1 Actinomycetota bacterium | reverse complement strand
CGCATCAAACGGGTGCTCATCGAGTTCGACGGGGCCGTGCACCGAACCGCGCAACGGCATCGCGAAGACGTCCGCCGCCAGAATCTGCTGATCCAAGCCGGCTTCGTGGTCCTCCGCTACACCGCCTTCGACGTGTTCCGGCGTCCCGCCGACATCGTCGCCGAGGTCCGCTCGGCCCTCGGTCTCTGACCGGCTACGCCGCGAGGCATGAAGTGCACGTTTCCCGTGGGCGGAAAGGTGCACTTGAGCACTCGCGGCGACGAGCCGCCGATCTCAGCCGGTATTGCGCAGACCCGCGGCGATGCCGTTGACCGTGAGCTGCAGCGCCCTGGCCAGCAACGGATTCGTCTCACCGGCCCGCTGGCGAGCCAGCAGCTCGATCTGCAGGTGGTGCAGCGGCTCGAGGTAGGTATCCCTGATCCGCAGGGTCTGCTGCAGGACCGGATTGCTGGTCAGGAGTTCCGGTTCCCCGCTCACGGCCAGCACCTGCGCCACCGTCCGCGCGTGCTCCTCGCGGATGACGTCGAACAGGCGATGGAGCGAGGGGGCGACCAGCCGGTCGACATAACGCGCTGCGATAGACAGATCGGTCTTGGCCAAGGTCATGGACACATTGCTGAGGAAGGCGCGGAAGAAGGGCCAACCCTCGTACATCTCCTGCAGCACCGCCTGCGAATCCCCGGCCGCCGCCAACCCCGTACCCACCCCGAACCAGCCAGGAATGATCTGCCGCGACTGCGTCCAGCCGAAGACCCACGGGATGGCTCGCAGTCCCTCGACCGTGGCGCCGCCATCGGGACGCCGTGCCGGGCGAGAGCCGATATGCAGGTCGGCCAGCACCTCGATCGGGGTGGAGGCCATGAAGTACGCCGGCAGATCGACGTCCTCGACCAGCGCTCGGTAACAGGTGTGCGCGGCGGTCGACACCTGCTCCATGACCGCGTCCCACCGTCGACCCTGCTCGTCGAGGGGACCGGTCGTACGGCGCAGCAGGGTCGCCTCGAGAGCTGCGGCCAGCAACAACTCGAGGTTGTCGCGCGCCAGTACCGGCAGGGCGTACTTGTCGCTGATCACCTCGCCCTGCTCGGTCAGCTTCAGCTGTCCGTCGACGGCGCCATGCGGCAGGGCCATTACCGCCTCGTACGTCGGCCCGCCGCCGCGTCCGACCGAACCGCCGCGGCCGTGGAAGAAGCGCAGCCGCACTCCGTAACGCGCTGCGAGATCGCGCGCATCACGTTGGGCGCGATGAATCTGCCACTGGGACGTGGAGATCCCGGCGGCCTTGTTGGAGTCGGAGTAGCCGAGCATCAGCTCTTGCACGTCCCCGCGCAGTGAGACCAGCCGGCGGTAGGACGGATCGGCCAAGAGGGCATCGAGTATGTCGGCTGCCCCCTCGAGCTCCTCCGATGTCTCCAGCAGCGGTACGAAGCCGATCCGGGCCACACCCTGATCGAGATCGACCAGACCCGCCTCCCTGGCCAGCACGACCGCGGCCAGGACGTCGTCTGCCCCCCGCGTCATGGACACGATGTAGCTCTCGATCGACTGCGGACCGAGACCGTCCAGGGCCACCCTGATGGTGTCGAAAACCGCTGAGGTTCTGGCGCTCTGGCCGGTGTACGACAACCGTGGCGCCGATTCGACCCGCTGCTCGGCCAATTCCTTGGACAGGGCGGCAAGCCGGTCCGCGCGGTCGAGCTCGGCGTACGCCCCAGCCCGGCCACCAAGCCGATCCAACAGCTGCCCGACCGCTTGGTGATGTGCCGCCGCGTGCTCCCGGATGTCCATGGTGGCAAGCAGCAGCCCGGTGCTCGCGGCAGTACGTACGAGCCGGTCGACCGCTCCCGCTGCGAGCAGCTCGCCCTGATTCTCCCGTACGGAATCGTGCAGCAGCAGCAGATCGTCCTGTAACGCGTCCCCATCGCGGTAGTCGCGACCCGGGACGTGCGCGAGACCCTGCTGCACCCGAGTCAGGTTCAGCCGCAGGCGGATTCCGATGCAGGTAAGGAACAGTCGGTAGGACTCCTCGACGTTGAGCCGGCGATACCGTGGCTCGACCTCGGGCAGCTCGTCCAGCGACTCGGCCAACCTGGCCAACAGAGCCGGCGATGCCCCGGAGACACGTTGTGACACCGACAGTTCCCGTCGCAGTTCGTCGACGAGGTTGATCAGCAGGCGGACTCCATGCAGTGCTTGGAGGCCGAGCACTTCCAGCGTTGTGGTCGGGGTGACGTTCGGGTTTCCGTCCCGATCCCCGCCGATCCAGGTTCCGAATGTCAGCGGCCGCGCGTCCGGTCGCAGTCGTACCCCGATGGTCGACAGCTGCTCGCGGAACTCGTCGAGGACATCCCCGACAGCGGCACTGCCGAGACCTTCGAGGTAATAGATCCCGTTCCGCGCCTCATCGAGGGGATCTGGCCGTCCGATGCGCAGTTCGTCGGTGTGCCAGAGCAACTCGACCGCCTCGGCAAGGCGACGCTGTCGATGCGCGGTTGCCGGCTGGTCCAGCAGATCGGCGACCCGGCGGAGCTTGTCCAGGATCGACCGTCGGGCAGCCTCGGTCGGATGCGCCGTGAGTACGGGCCGGACCGCGAGTCGATCGACGGCATCGGCAACCACGTCGGTCGGAATGTCGGCGGCCCGCAGATTGATGACCGCGGTCTTCAGCCAGCCGCCGCCGTCCTGGCGCCGGCGCAGCAGCGTGCGACCGCGATGCACCTGCTCGGTCACGTTGGCCAGATGGAAGTACGAGGTGAAGGCCCGGACGACCTTGATCGTCGTCGGGAGATCCATCCGGCGCAGCCTTGCGTCCACCTCCGCTGGCAGGTCGGTCAGCCCACCCTCCTTGGCATGGCCGCGGACCGTCTCGACGAGGTCCAGCAGGTCCTGGCCCGCACTTCGTACGAGGGTCTGGCCCAACATCGTCGTGAGGAGCCGGATGTCCGCGCGAAGCTCCTCATCCACCGCAGTGGGGGCGCTGCGGGCGGGCGAGGTCACCGGTCAATCGTCCCGCAGCAATGATTCAGCTGTGTGACACCCTCCCAACCGAGTTGATCATCGGCAAAACGGCAATTTTCGTGCCGAAAATGCCCCGCTCTCCGATGATCAACTGTGCCGGGCGAGGGCGGTCGTGAGCACGTCGAGTGATCGAGCCAATTCGGCGTCGGTGACTCCGCCGAAACCGATGACTAGCCCGGTCAGGCCGGAGGTTCGGCTGTACTCGGCCAGCGAAGGCATTTCGAAGCCCGCCCGCCAGCAGTGTTCGCGGACCGAATCGGCGACGCGACCGGGCAACGGCAGCGTGAGATACATCCCGGCCGGCGGTGCGCCGATGTTGCCGTACGGCCCGACTGCCGCCGCGACCAGGCGGGACCGCTCGGCATAGACCCGCCGCGCCGAGCGGACCAGACGATCGAGGTGCCCGTCGCGCAGCATGGAGAGGAGCGCGCGCTGCACCGGCCACGGCGGATGGTCGTGCCGGGCGGCGCGCTCCCGGGCGATGCGCGCGATCCGGTCCGGCCCGGCGATCAGCCAGCCGAGCCGCAGACCCGGATGCACAGACTTGGACGCGCTGCCCAGATAGACGACGCGATCGCGGTCCAAAGCGGCGAGCGCGGGCAGCGGGGCGACGTCGTAGCGGAACTCAGAGTCGTAATCGTCTTCCACGACAACCGCGTCGCGGCGGGTGGCCTCGGCGAGCAGGGCAATTCGGCGTGCCGCCGACATCGTGATGCCCATCGGATGTTGGTGCGCCGGAGTCACATACACCGCCCGGATGTCCGCCCGGCTCGACCGCAAGGCCCGTACGTCGATCCCCTCGGCGTCCAACGGCACGTCGACAACTGCGCGTCCGGCCTGCTGCGCGGTTGCGACGGCCGCGCGATAGCCAGGATCCTCGACGGCAATGGCCCCGTCGCCGAGCCCCCCGAGCAGGAGCCCGAAACCGTGGGCGGTGCCGCCGGTGACCAGCACTTCCTCCGGTCCGCAAGCCAGGCCTCGGGTACGGGCGACGTACCGGGCCAACTCGACCCGCAACTCGGCGAGCCCGGCGGGATCCGGGTACCCGCGGGGGATGCGGGCCGCCGAGACCTCCCGCCAGGCGCGCCGCCAGCCAGCCGAGAGCCGTGGATCGGTCCACGGGCTGCCCGTGTCCAACCGGACGCGGTCGGGTTCGGTCGGGCTCAGAGCCGGTGCCGGGATCTTGCGGTCGATTGCTGCAGGGAGCTGCCCGACCGCCGTCACGTACGTCC
>JALZIX010000028.1 GCA_030860025.1 Actinomycetota bacterium | reverse complement strand
TGGCCGATGAGGTCGGCGCCGCGTCGATCATCTACCTGGGCGACGACGTCACCGACGAAGATGCCTTCTCGGTGCTGGGCCCGGACGATGTGGGCATCAAGGTCGGCGAGGGACCGACCGCGGCGCGTTACCGGCTCGCGGACAGTACTGCAGTGTTACCAGCGTTGGATCACCTGGCCGACGTCCTCCACAGCGCTGATGACGACCTGAGGATGGCGCACTGGATCGACCCGCCAAGATCATGAGCCGCCTGGGTGCAGGGCGACTGAACCTCCGGCGCTCATGATCTTGATGGCAACCCTGACGGTTGGGCACCTGAAAGGATGCAGGCCCACGGATGGACAGCGAAAGGCCATGGACGCATCAGGAGAGGTTGCATCCCCCGATGGCACGGCGATCCGATGGGTTGGCCATGGGTCGGGGACGTCGCTGGTCTTCGTCCATGGCGGCCTGGGCGGGATCGACGACGACGCACGCCTGTACGGGACGCTCAGCGCGGAGGTAGGCGTGGCCGCAGTGGGCAGGCGAGGCTACGGCTTCAGCGAGGATGGCCCCTCGTACTCCTATCAGGCCGAAGCGGAAGACATCCTTGCGGTCGTCGGAGCCCTACGACCACCGTCCTGGGCGATGGGTCATTCCTCGGGAGCCATCTGCACGCTGCTCGCCGCTGCCTCGGGTGTGCTCGAGAAGGTCATCCTCTACGAGCCACCACTACGGGTCGGCCGGCCGGTCCTGGTCCCAGAGCGCAGGCGGGCGGCCGAGGCGGCGATAGCCCGCGGGGACGAAGATGCGGCTATCCTCATCGGGCTCCTCGAGGGCGTGCGGCTTCCGGTCGACGTCGTGGCCGCCCTCAGAGCCGGCCCCGCGTGGGACGAACTTCAGTCTCGGGCCTCGGCATGGATTCGCGAGTTCGCCGAGATAGACGCCCTGACTGACCTGTCCTGGTGTCGTGAAATCACGGCCGAGGTGCTGCTGCTCTGGGGAAGCCAAACCCAGCCACACCACCGGTATGCGGTCCAAGAGCTGAGCCGGCTACTTCCGCACGTGAGCCAACATAGGGTCGACGGCCACGGCCATGAGGGCCCCATCACCGCCGCGGATCAAGTGGCCTCGGCTGTACTCGACTTCCTCGGGCCGGTCACGATGGCCTAGCCCTGTCGGGGATATCGCTCGCCGCGTCGGTGTCAGGCTCTAGCGTCTCTGTGCATGACGACATCTGAGGAACTGTTCGCCACTGATCGGCAGAGAATGCCCACGTCCGGCCCCGAGCGGCCAATGCTCGACGGGTGGCTGGACTATCACCGGGACACGTTGCTGCGCAAGTGCGACGGGCTCGGTGCCGAGGAGTTGCGGACCCGTTCGTGCGAGCCGTCGACGTTGACCCTGCACGGGCTGGTCCGGCACATGGCCGAGGTCGAATCCTGGTTCAACAATGATCTCCTCGACGGGGAGATCACGCCGATCTTCTACGCCGAGGACGACCCTGATGGGGACTTCGACCGGCTCGAGGAAGCGGTGCTGGCCGACGACGTGGCCACGTTCCGGCGCAGCGTGGAGCGGTCCAGGGCGTTCAGCGCGCAGGTCGAGGACTTGGACACGATCCTGGGCCATTCGGGCTCCGGTGCGGACATCAGCTTGCGCTGGATCTACCTGCACATGATCGAGGAGTACGCACGGCACAACGGGCACGCCGATCTCCTGCGCGAACGCATCGACGGCGTGACCGGGGACTGACGATCGGGCGAGCACCGGCGGGCGAGGGCGAGTCGCGGTCGCAGTCGCGGGCGCGCCAGAGATTTCGCGCCGTCGACCCCGTCAACCTGCCTGCCACGCTGGCTGCGGCGTTGGTCCGGCTCGAGGTGCCGGGTACGGCGCTGCGCGTGGCCGTAGACGGGCCTCGGGCCGCCGATCCGAGCGGATTTGCCGATTCCCTCGTCGTACCGCTGCGCGCCCTTGGCCGTCCGGCAGTACTCGTCCGGGCCGACACCTTCTGGCGCGACGCCGCCCTGCGACTGGAGTTCGGCCGGACCGACCTGACGTCGTTCGCGACCAGTTGGCTGGATGCAGCTGCGCTGCGCCGCGAGGTGCTCGATCCGGTCGGCCCGGGGGGCCATGGCCGATTCCTCCCGTCGCTGCGCGATCCGATCGCCAACCGGGCGACCCGTGAAGCGGCGCGAGCCGCGCAGCCCGGATCGATCCTGCTGATCAGCGGCGAACTGCTGCTCGGCCTCGGCCTGCCCTTCGATCACACGATCCATCTGGCCCTCTCGCCCGCGGCGCGCCGCCGCCGTACTGCCGAGCAGTGGCAATGGACCCTGCCGGCCTTCGACGATTACGACCGGGACGTCGATCCAGTACGTACGGCCGACGTCGTGCTTCGGTACGACGATCCGAGCCATCCAGCAATCCGGGT
>JALZIX010000017.1 GCA_030860025.1 Actinomycetota bacterium | reverse complement strand
TGGTGGAGGTGCCGGGAATCGAACCCGGGTCCTTCGGCGCTAAGACAGGGCTTCTCCGGGCGCAGCTCGCATCGCCTCTACTCGGCCCCACCAATCTTGCGAACTAGTCGGTGTGACAGGCCCAGTTGCTGTTTGATGTCCCGTACGCCCCCGCAACCGGGTCGTACGGTGATCCTCCTTGCGACGCCAGGGTCCGGGCCGGAGGCCCTCCCGGTCTGACGGACTTCAGTCTCGCTTAGGCAGCGAGAGCAAAGTCGCGCTGACTGTTGTCGGCGCTTGATTTTTTTGCAACGCGTGGTTTACGAGCTCATCGTTGCCTTCCTCGGCCCGCTTCCCCTGCCTCGACGGACGAAGTCGAGACCGTTCACCCCCTGTGTAGTTGTACCCACAGCCTAACGTGCGCGACCGACGGCGCATTCCGATTACCAGGTTCGCTGCGCCACTCAGCCGGCTTCGTCGCCCGCCGCGGCCGGCAATCGGGTGTAGCCACCGCCGAGGTAGGCCTGCTGAACCCGGTCATCGTCGAGCAGGTCCGAGGGTGGTCCATCCATCAGCACCCGGCCGCGGTCCATGACGTAGGCATGGTCGGCGATCTTGAAGGCGGCTCGGATGTTCTGCTCGACCAACAGGATGGCCAACCCCTCGTCCGAGCGCAGCCGGCCCAACGTCGCGAAGATCTCTCGGATGACCATCGGGGCCAGGCCTAGGCTCGGCTCGTCCAGGACGAGCACGGACGGTTGGGCCATGAGCCCGCGACCGATCGCGAGCATCTGCTGCTCACCACCGGACAACGTTCCGGCCGGTTGACCGAGCCGGTCGGCCAGTTGGGGAAAGTACTCGATCACCTGGGCGCGACGGGAGACAAGCGCCGCTTTGCCGGCTCGTTTGCGCCGGGAGGTCCAGGCTCCCAGCGTGAGGTTGTCCTCGACGGCGAGCGTGGGGAAGACGAGCCGGTTCTCGGGAACGTGGGCCAGTCCGGCGGCCGCGATGGATTCGGCACTGAGTCTGGTCACGTCTCGGTCGGCCAGCCGGACCTGGCCGGCACTTGCCCTGAGGAGGCCCGACACCGCGCGCAGGAGCGTGGTCTTGCCCGCTCCGTTGGCGCCGACGACCGTGGAGATGTGTCCGGGCTCGACGCCGACGCTCACGCCGTGCAGCACCTCCAGGCGGCCGTACCCGGCGTAGAGGTCGTCGATCTGCAGGCTCATCGGTCACCACCGGCACCCTCGTCGCTGGCGGCGAGGCCCCGTACGGCTTCCACCGCCGCCGGGTCGTCGTCCTCGACCCCGAGGTAGGCGGCCAGGACGGCCGGATCGTTGCGGATCTCATCCGGGGGGCCCAGTGCGATCAGCACCCCGTCGTCGAGCACGGCCACCCGGTCGGCCAGGGCGAGGACAGCTTCGACGTCGTGTTCGACCAGGACGATCCCCATCCCGCCTGCCCGGAGCCGACGCAACAGCCTGGCCAGTTCCCGACGTTCTGCTCCTGACAGACCGGCCATCGGCTCGTCGAGCAGCAACAAGTCTGGTTCGGTGGCCAGTGCTCGAGCGACCTCCATCAGTCGTTGCCGGCCGAACGGAAGGTCGCCGGCCGGTCGCTCGGCGTCCTCCGCCAGCCCGACCAGGTCGATCACCTCGCGGGAGGCGCGCACGATGTCGCGCTCTTCGCCCCGCGCGGCGAAGCCCGCCATGCTGCGCACCAAGCCGACCCTGCTCCGCAGATGCCGGCCGACCATGACGTTTCCCAGCACCGTGGAGGAGCCGAAAACCTGGAGGTTCTGGAAGGTGCGAGTCGCCCGGTTCCGGGCGAACACATGCGGCTTGCGGCCTTCGATCCGATGTCCGGCGAGCACCACTGATCCGCTGCTCGGCGTCGTGACCCCGCTGATCATGTTGAAGCAGGTCGTCTTTCCGGCACCGTTCGGACCGATAAGGGCAAGGATCTCGCCGGCGGCCACCTCGAAGCTCACATCGTCGACGGCGACGACCCCGCCGAAGCGCTTGGTCAGGCCGGTGACGCCAAGCAAGGTTGTCCCTGGTGCCGGGCGAGCCTCGCGGACCAACAACGGCCCCTCCCCATCTGAGTCGGTGGACCCTTGCAACGCAAGATCAGTAGTGATCTTCCCCTCATCGGAGCCGACCGCTGGCTCTTCCGTGGCCATGGTGGGCACCGAACCGGGCAGTGGGCCGGCGCGCAGTCCGGCCAGCGACCGGAACGCCTGATGCAGACCGCCGGGGAGAAAGATCATGACCAGCGTGAGGATGACGCCGAACCCGATCAACTGCACCTCGCCAGTCGCGCCGGGAACGATCACCGGGATGAAGTCGCGAAGCCCCTCGTCGAGGAATTCCACCGCGAACCCCCCGACCACGGCCCCCCACACGGTTCCCAGGCCACCCAGGACCGAGATCAGCAGGAACTCCACCGAGAGCGTGAAGTTCGCTGAGTTGGGGTTGACCACAGCCAGCCAGTGCGCGAAGAAGACCCCGGCCAGGCCGGCATAACCGGCGGAGAGGACAAACACTTTGAGGCGCAGCCGGAAGGTATCCACACCCAGGGTCTCGGCAGCGACCTCCGAGTCGTTCACGGCCCCGAGCGCGCGGCCGATCCGACTGTCCACCAGGTTGCGGGCCAAGATCACGCCGAGCACGAGTACCGGGGTGAGCAGCCACAGATACTCATCTGGCGAGTCGTAGACTCGGCCGCCGAAGTCGGGCTTGGGGATGCCGAAGATCCCGGAGGTGGCGCCGAGGTACGGGGTCTCGATCGCGATGACCGTGACGATGATGCCCAGCCCGAGAGTCGCCAGGGCCAGGTAGTGCCCGCGCAGGCGGAGCAGCGGCAGTCCGACGAGGAGTCCCATGAGCATTGCCAGGACAACGGCGCTGATCGCGGCCAGGGGTCCGTAGACCTCATGCCGGGTGACCAGGATGGCTTGGGTGTAGGCGCCCACCGCGAAGAAGGCCGCATGGCCCAGGCTGACCTGCCCGGCGAGACCCATCAGCAGCGACAAGCCGATCGCGGCCAGGCCGTAGATGACCGCGTACACGGCGGCGCCGGTGACCGAGACCGGAACGAGCAACGGGCCGACCAGGAGCACCAGCAGCAGGAGGAGCACCCCAACCACGTCCGAACGCTTCTTCATCGGCGGACCTTCTAGACCCGTACCTGGGCGTGGCGGTTGAGTACCCCGCCGGGCCGGGCAACGAGGACCACAATGAGTACGACGAAGGCGACAGCGTCGCGGTAGCCCGAGTCGATGTAGCCGGCGACCAGGGATTCGAGCACGCCGAGGATCAGGCCACCGAGCACGGCGGCGCGGATCGACACCAGCCCCCCGAGGGTGGCGGCCACGAAGCCTTTGAGACCCAACGTGAGCCCTGAGTCCCACTGGGTCAGGGAAATCGGGCTCGCCAAGAGGCCCGCAACCGCCCCGAGTAGACCCGCGATGAGAAAGGCGAGGGTGGTCGCTTTCCGGGGAGAGATCCCGACCAGCCGGGCAGCTACCGGCTGCTCCGCGCAGGCTCGCAAAGCCTTGCCCAGCACAGTGCGGTCATAGAAGAACACCACCGCTGCGGCGACCAGCAGCGTGATCCCCAGGATCCAGAGGTCCTGCGACCGGATCGACACACCGGCCACGGTGAAGTTCTCGCCCGGAAGCGCCGGAAGGCCGCGCGCCTCCGGACCGTAGATCAGCAGGAGCAGGGCCTTGATCGCCGTGGAGACCCCCAGGGTGAGGATGATCGAGGTGAGCGTGGTCATCCTCTTCACCGGTGCGATCGTGACCCGCTGCATGACCACGGCCACCACCGCCACGGTCACGAGCGCGACCAGCATCGCCAACGGCAACGGCAGCCCGGCGCCGACCGCGGACAGTCCCACCAGCCCCGCCATCGCGGCGAACTCCCCCTGAGCCAGGTTGATCACCTCGCTGACCGAGAAGATCGCAGCAAAGCCCATCGCGATCAGCGCGTAGATGGCGCCCTGCGACAGGCCGGCGAAGACCAGCTGGAGGAGGTCGCTCACAGCTGCCCACTGGACCGTTGGGCCAGCACCACGAGGTTCACCGGCCCCGCCCCCACGATCAGGATTCGATCAGCGTGAACTCGCCGTTCTCGACCGTGACGAGCACCAGATCCTCGGCCGTCAAGCCGCTGTGGTTCTCGGGGGTCATCGTGAACGTCCCGGAGATTCCGATGAAGTCGGTCACAGATTCCAGGTAGTCGCGGATCTCCTGCGGATCGGTGCCTACCTCGGCTATCGCGTTCACGGCCAACTGGAAAGCGTCATAGGCATGACCGGCGAAGGTCGACGGACCGGCGCCGTACTCCTCCTCATAGGCGTCCGCGAACGACATGATGACTTCGCGCTGTGGGTCGTCCTCGGGGAGCTGGTCACGCACCACGAGCCTTCCCAGCGGGGCGACGAGACCATCGGCGGCAGCTCCTGCGGTGTCGAGGAAGACCTGGTTGCCGATGCCGTGGCTCTGGTAGACCGGCGCCTCGATACCCAGTTGACGATAGGCGACCTGCGCGAGGCCAGCCGCAGGAGGAATGCCCCAGATGACGTTCGCGTCGGCGCCGGCGTCGCGGATGTTGACCATCTGCGCGGTGAAGTCGGTGGCGTCCGGGGCGAAGCTCTCGGTCGCGATCACGCTGATCCCGAACTCCTCGCCGATCGAGTTGAACAGGTCCTCGACGCCCTCCCCGAAACCGGAGGCGTCGCGGATCAATCCCAGCGTGGTGTAACCCTTCTCGGCGGCATCGGCGACGATGTTCTCGATCACCACGGAGTCGTTCTGCGCGGTCTTGAAGAGCCACTCCGAGCCCTCGACGATCGCTGCGTTGGCGGCCAACGAGATCATCGGGATCTCAGCCGCTTCGGCGATCGGCCGCATCGCCAAACTCGGGCCCGTACGGCTGGCGCCCAGGATGATGTCGACCTGGTCCTCGGTGATCAGCTTGTTGACCGCGCGCGCCGCACCGTCCTCGGTAGACGCATTGTCCTCGATGATGAGCTCGACCTCCCGGCCGTCGATGCCGCCGTCCTCGTTCAGTTGGTCGGCGAGCAGCAGGAGGGTGTCGCGCTCGGGAACGCCGAGGCTTGCGCCTGCGCCGGTGATGTCCAACACCGCGCCGATCTTGACCGGGCCGCTCTCCTCCTCACCTCCACCGCCACCGCCGCCGCCATCGCCGCCCTGGTCCTCGGCGCAGCCGGCCAGGACCATGGTCGCCGCAGTGAGCACCAGCGCGGCTTTCCTACTTGAAGATCTGAGCACAAAACACCTCTTCGGCAATTCGGGTAGTCAACTCCGCAACTACCAGGAGACCCGAGGCTTTCATCGGCAGTTGAGGGTGTCAAACCGCGCGATCCGGTGCGTCAGGTGGCTATGGTCGCGGCATGAACATCATCTATCTGATCCTGTTGATCGCCTCTGCCGCCTGCTTCGCGCTGGCAGCGTTCGCTCCGAAGGTCGGCGGGAACCGGGTGGCTCTCATCCCGCTGGGACTCCTGTTGTTCGTGTTGGTGTTCGTGATCCAGAACCTCCAAGTCCTGGTAAGCGTGTGACCCCACCTGCTCATCCGCGTTCAAGAAGGCGGTTGAGCCAGCTGGGGCCGGTGGTTTCGGCTGCCGGCCGCAACCGCCCTCGCAGGCCGCGATCGGCGGTCACCACGAGCACCACCCGCTCGCCGCTCACCGGCAGATCGGCGACCCGTTCGGCGATCTCGTCGTCGCCGGAACCTTCCGAGCGGATGATCTCGAGACGCCCGCCAGACAATTCTGCGTCCGGTGCCGTCGCCTGATTCGCCTGGCCTTCGAGGACCGCGATGATGCGCACCAGGCGGATCAGGTCCGACTCCGGGCCGGGTACGTCACGGCCGGCCAATGCCAGCAGCCCGGTCAGCAGCTTCTGCGCTGCACCGGCACGATCGCGCCACCAGCCATTCGGGACCGAGCCAACTACGTTGGCCATATCGACGACCAGAACGGTCGGGATCCCGGATTCGCTCACTTTGCGCCCAGCCGCCCCAGCCAAGGCGTGTGGAGGCTCCGCCGGCCTGCGTCACGTGCCACGCGGGCCAAAGGGCGCGCTCCGCCAGGCCACCTCACCAGCGCTCGACCAGGTGCTCGCGACCCGGCGGCGGGTCATATGACTCCGGCCAGAAATCCGTCAGGGTGGCCAACAGGCCGTCCCGGACGCTGAAGAACACGAACGCCTCCTCGACCGGCGCGGTCCCCACCCGCCACTCGAACCGGGCAACTCCGGCATCGCCGTCGATCAGGATCTGGGTCGGAGTCACATGCCAGTCCCCCGGGTATTCCTTGTTGAACTGCACGTAGCGCTCGCGGCCACGGATCCGCTCCCGGCTCTGGGGGATCTCGTAGATCAGGTCTGCATGCAGGACCGTGGCGAACCCGGCCCAATCCCGGCTCTCGAGAGTCGCGAGGAAGCGCTCGATCAGCTGTCTCGTAGCGTGCACGAATCGACCGTAGAACTCGAGTCCGACGACCGACACGGTTGGTCCGCAATCCTTGCCGGCTCAGCTTCTTGCCGGCAACCGGCGACCCCAACTGGTAGAACGCTTGTGCACCGTAAACCCGGCTCTTTCGTAGAGACCGAGCGCCCCGGTTTCGTTCGTGGCGTCCACACCCAGGTAGGCGTCCTGGTGCCCGGCCGCCGACCACTGCGCCAGCCCAGCGGCCAGCAGCAGGAAGCCAATTCCGCGGCCGCGATAGGACGGCAGGGTGCCGAGTTGACCGACGTAAACCTCTCGCCGGCCGGTGGCCACCACGTCGGCCTCGTACACATAGGCCAACAGGTAACCGGCGAGCTCGGCACGCTCATCATCGGTGATGGCCAGTACGGAAAGGTCCGCACGAAACGCCCGAGAACCGGTGAAGTAGGCCCGCCACTCCTCGGAGTCGCGCTCGGTGGAACCGAAATGGCCTCGAAACGCGGTGTTGTGCGCCTGCCGGAGCTGTTCCTCCCGACCCGTGTCGTAGGCAACGAGGCGTAGCCCTGGCACCTCTTTCACTGCAGGCAGCGGAGGATCCGGATTCTCCAGGTGCCGCACCATCTCGAACCAGAACCGGATCTCCTCCAGACCCTCGCTTCGGGCCAGCGCAGCGAGCCCGACGTTGGTCTCGGAGACGCCCACCATCACATTTGCCGGCACCGTCGGGTGGCGTTCGGCATGCAACTGTTCGGCGCGGTCGAGCTGCCACCGCAGAAGTTGCCGGCCGAGGCCGAGTCGGCGGTGTTGGGGGTGGACTGCGCCCGGCAGCCAGACCGAATGGACATCTCGTACCTGACGTTGGCCGAACAGCGAGGCGAACCCGATCAGTGGATCACCGGCCCAGACCAGGCGGGTATCGGCATCGAGATCGATCAGACCGTTCAGGAACTGCTCGGCGAGGTCGTCCTCGTCGTAGTTTTCATCGGTCTGGTCCACGGCCTCGGCCGCGGCTAGGAGTTCGGTCAGCGCGGAGACGTCGGCATGCCGCATCGGCCGCCAGTCGAGCTGCAGCGAGTGTGGCACGGTTCTCACTGCTCCTCCGCGTAGAGGCCTGCGTCGTCAACCCTGCGCACGGCACCATGGATCTGACGGTAGGTCCTTGGTTGTCAGCCCGGCGAGCGGATTAGTCAGCCATAACGAGCGAAGCCATCACGACCTGCCCTTACGTCGGCTACCGATCTCGCGCGCGATCTCCCGCTGAGCGTCGCGATCGGCGAGATCCCGGCGCTTGTCGTAGGCCTTCTTGCCCTTGGCCAGCGCGAGGGTGACCTTGACCTTGCCGTCATTGAAGTACATATCCAGCGGCACGAGGGTGCTGCCGCCCTCCTGGGTCTTGCCGATCAGCTTGGCTATTTCCTCGCGATGCAGGAGCAGTTTGCGGGTGCGGCGCGGCTCGTGGTTGGTCCAGGTGCCCTCGGTGTACTCCGGGATGTGGACTCCGCGCAGCCACACCTCGCCGTTGTCGATCGTCGCGTAGCCGTCGATCAACGAAGCCCGGCCCAGTCGCAACGACTTGACCTCGGTCCCCATGAGCACCAGACCAGCCTCGTAGGTGTCCACGATGGCGTAGTCGTGTCTGGCCTTTCGGTTCTGCGCGATCAACTTCCGACCGGATTCACGGGGCATGACTCACCCCCGACCTGAGTCAAGGACGCCATGTATCGAACCTATTGGCACAAGGCGTCCTTCACTCAGTAGGAGCAGGCTAATTAGAGTCGGACGTACAGGCGCAGTGTGACGTACGCGGCCACGCTTGCCAGCCCCACACCGGCTAGGGCGATCAACGGGCTGATCGTCAGGATCGAACTCCATTCGACCGGCGGAATGATCCCTGCCTCGATCGGGCCCGCGAGGGTTTGGTCGACGAAGAGGACCTTGGTCAGCGCCAATCCGCCAAACGCCAAGATCGCGCCGAGCAATCCGGCCAACGCCGCCTCGAGGATGAACGGAAGCTGTGTGTACCACCGGGATGCGCCGACCAGTCTCATGATCGAGGTCTCGGTACGGCGGTTGAAGGCGGCGAGCTGAATCGTGTTGGAGATCAGGAGCAACGCGGCCAAGGCCTGCACGATGGCCACCGCGATGGTGGCATTGCGCATCCCGTTCAGCAGTCCGAACAGGCGATCCAGGAAATCACCCTCGTCCTTGACCTCGTCGACGCCATCCATGCCGGCGAAGGCCTCGTTGATGACCGGATACCGCTCGGGGTTGACCAGCCGCACCCGGAAGGAGGCCGGCAGAGCGTCGGAGGGCGTGTTGGCCACGAGTTCGGGCTGCTCGCGGAACTGCTGCTGGAAGCGGGCGTAGGCCTCGTCCTTGCTCTCGTACAGGAAGTCCTCTACCTCATCGGATGCCTCGAGGTCAGCCCGGATCGCCGCGCGCTCTGTCTCGGTGATGTCATCGGTGAGGAAGATCGAGACTTGGATCTTGTCGTAGTAGATCTCTTTCATCTCCGAGATCTGCCGTGCGATCAGCAATCCGGCACCGAGCAGACCTAGCGAGATGGCGGTCGTGATGATCATGGCGATCGTCATCGTGAGGTTGCGCCGCAGACCGGTGGCTACCTCAGAGACGACGAAATTGACGCGCATGGCTTCCTAACGTTTCGGTGGGCTGGGGCGGTGCACCTCAAGGGTGAGGACCTCAGCGGCCAACGCCGTAGACCCCTCGGGACTGGTCGCGGCTGACCTTGCCCATGCTCAGTTCGATGACCCGGCGGCGCATCGAGTCGACGATGTTCGAGTCATGGGTAGCCATGACGACGGTTGTTCCCGTTCGGTTGATCCGTTCCAGCAGCAACATGATGTCCTGGCTGGTCTCCGGGTCGAGGTTGCCGGTCGGCTCGTCGGCGAGCAGAACCAGCGGCCGGTTGACGAACGCCCGGGCCAGTGCGACCCGCTGCTGCTCACCGCCGGACAGTTCGTTGGGCATCCGCTGCGCCTTACCATCCAGGCCGACCATCTCCAGGACCTCCGGCACAACCTTCTCGATCGTGCGCTTGGGCTTGTTGATCACCTCGAGGGCGAACGCGACGTTCTCGCTGACTGTCTTGTTGCGCAGCAGGCGAAAGTCCTGGAAGACACAGCCCATCGTGCGCCGGAGCTTGGGGACCTGGCGTGCTCGCATCGTGTTGAGGACCTTGCCGTTGATGGTGACCGTGCCCTTGGTAGGGCTGTCCTCTTTCAGGATCAGCCGCAGACAGGTCGATTTGCCCGAACCCGACGGGCCGATCAGGAAGACGAACTCGCCCTTCTCGATCTCCATGCTGACGTCGTCCAGCGCTGGTCGAGTGCTGGCGGGGTAGGTTTTGGTCACGTTTTCCAGCGAGATCACGAGGGTCAACTGTACCCAAGGGCGCTGGCAACCCCCGGCAGGTGAGCTAGCGCGGCGGGGCGTTCCCACCAGGGGCGCACCCTTGAATCAGACTGCAGCAGTCTCCTGGCCGCGCCGCCAGCGGATGCCGGCTTCGATGAGTTCGTCGATCTCGCCGTCCAGGACGGCAGTGGTGTTACCGGTCTCGACCTCGGTCCGCAGGTCCTTGACCATCTGGTACGGATGCAGGACGTAGCTGCGCATCTGGTTGCCCCAGGAGTTTCCTTCGCCCTTCAGCGCGTCCATCTCCGCCTTCTGCTCTCGGCGGCGGACCTCGAGCAATCGGGACTGCAGGACCCGCATGGCGGCGGCCCGGTTCTGGATCTGGGACTTCTCGTTCTGACAACTGACGACGATGCCGGTCGGTAGGTGGGTGATCCGTACGGCCGAGTCGGTCGTGTTGACGCTCTGCCCGCCGGGACCGGAGGAGCGGAACACATCTATCCGGATGTCGTTCTCGGACACTTCGACGTGGTCGTCCTGCTCGACGACCGGCAGGACCTCGACTCCGGCGAAGGAGGTCTGCCGCCGGCCCTGATTGTCGAACGGCGAGATGCGGACCAGCCGGTGGGTGCCCTGTTCAACCGACAACGTCCCGTACGCGTAGGGCACCTGGACTGCGAAGGTGGCGGACTTGATGCCGGCTTCCTCGGCGTAGGAGGTGTCGTAGACCTCGGTCGGATAGTCGTGGCGCTCGGCCCAGCGCAGATACATCCGCAGCAACATCTGGGCCCAGTCCGCAGCGTCCACTCCCCCGGCTTCCGACCGGATCGTGACCAGCGCCTGGCGGATGTCGTACTCGCCGGCCAGCAGGGTGCGGATCTCCAGCGCCTCGATCTCGCGGTGCAGCTTGGCCAGGTCGCGGGCCACCTCGTTCTTGACCGCCTGGTCGTCCTCGTCGACGGAGAGTTCGTGCATGACCGCGATGTCGTCCAGCCGCGAGCGCAGATCCTCGATCCGGCGCAGGTCCTGCTGCAGGTAGGCCAACCTGCTGGTCACGGCTTGCGCGTTCTCCGGGTCGTTCCAGAGGTCGGGGACCGATGCCTTCTTCTCGAGTTCGACGACCTCTTGGCGCAAGGTGGCGACGTCGGTCACGGCCTCGATGCTGCGCAGGCTGGCGTCCAGCCGGGCATGCTCGGTCTCGAAGTCAATGGCCACGGGCTGTCAGGTTACGCGTCTTGACTGGGCCATTGGGTGCGCGCACTCTCCCAGCTCAGGTTGGGATGGTGTCCAACCACTTGAGCAGCGCCTTGTCGCAGGCGACACCGAATTCGGCCGCAGCCAGCGCGTACGCATCGCCGCCACTCTTCTTGAGCATGGCGACGTTGTTCTTATGCAGGGCCAACGATGTCTGATGCTGCTCGCGGGCCTCGGCCAGCAGCCGACGCAGTTCCGATTTGCTGTGCAGGGAGCCGAACCCTAAGCGAAGCACAAGCGGATTGCGCGGGTGATCGGCTTCCAAGGCTGAGCACAGCCACGCAGCGAATGCTCGTCTGCCGGCGGCACTGATCGTGTAGGCCAATGATGATCTGGCACCGGGCTTGCCGGCTCTGATGTAACCCCGCCTGGCCAGAACCGGGAGTTCACGGTAGACCTGGCTGCGGGTCACTGTCCAAAGTGGACCGAGGCGCTGATCGGCTTGGGCAACCAGCTGGCCACCGGTGAGCGGGCCGTCGTGCAAGAGTCCCAGCAGGGCGGCTGACGTGCTGTTCAGTCCCCCGGCCACACTACCGACCCTAGCCAAGAACGGGTACGCAGCGTAAGGACGCGGCACCAATCGGTTAGCGGTTAACCACTCCTGGCACCCTGGTGAAGGCGTCACCGGCGTCCTCGGGACGTTGACCAACGCGATTAGACACTCGAAAGCCCCCGCAAGAAGGGACAAGATGCACATCAGGACCCGCCTGGCTGTTGCCGCAACGTGTTTCGCACTCTTGCCGGCAGCATGCACGGGAAGCGGTTGGGGCGGCGGGGAAGGTGCCAGTGAGCACGGCGCTCGGGCCACGGTGCAACCCACGGTCTCGGCCCCGGATACCGCACTGACGCTCATTGCGGACACAGATCCGGCAACGGCAGCCATCTCGACAAGTCGCGCTCTCTACGACAGCTCCGACGTCGCGGTGTTGGTCGGCTCAGAAGAGGATGCGGCGCTGACACTTGGTGCGAGCGCTGCGGTGGCGCTGGGGGTGCCGCTGCTCCTCACGCTGCCGCCGACACCAGCGGCTCCGTCGCCGAGCCCGGCCCCACCGGTCTCGACTCCGAGCCAGAGTCCGGCGCCCGGTGACGATGCCTTGCGCGCCGAGTTGGAGCGACTCGGCGTCACCTCTGTGCTCGCCATAGGACTGACTTCTGCCCAAGTCCTTTCCGCGCCGGAAGATGCCGAGACAGTTGCCGTTTCTGCCGACCCAGCTGCCGTTGCCGAGGCAATCAGCAGGGATCTGGGTGAGAGTGAGCCGGTACGACCGGAGGACCTGGCGGCCGCGTTCGCAGCTCTCGATCCGGACGCTCCCAAGGCTCTGCTGCCCGCCGGTGCGCGGGCTTCGGGACAGGACTCTGCAGGGAGTTCAGACAATCCGCGCCTACCTGAAGTGATCCGGCCAGAGGCTGCGCCCGGCACGCTCGCCCTGGCAACGGCGACCCCGGAATCCCTGGCCGGTATCGCCACCGCCCGGGCGGCGGGGGTCGACGTACACGTCGTTACCCCTGAGCAGGTCGACCCGCGGTCCTCGAGCGAGGTAATCACCGCCTTGAGTGAGGCAAAGCCCGCAGCCGTCATCGCGCTGGGTGCGGGATACGGCACCGCGCCAGGGCTGGACTGGAAACTTGCGACGGCGACAACCGGGACGCAGTTTCCCGGCGGCGGTCAGCTGCTCTTCCAGGAACGGATGTTCGTGGCGCTCTACGGCTACACCGAGGGCGGCACGCTTGGTGTCCTCGGTGAGCAGGACGCCGAGGGTGCCGTCCAACGAGCAATCGAGACGGCTGCCGGTTACGACGACTTCGTTCCCACCAGAGTGGTTCCGGCTTTCGAGATCATCGCCACGGTCGCATCGGAATTCCCCGGCCCGGACGGTAATTACTCGTCGGAGTCCTCCATTGCGCAGTTGCAGCCCTGGGTAGACGCCGCGGGGGCCGCCGGGGTGTACGTCGTGCTGGACCTACAACCGGGGCGGACCGACTTCTTGACCCAGGCTCAGGCATACGAGCCACTGCTGCGGCTGCCCCACGTCGGCCTGGCAATGGACCCCGAGTGGCGGCTGCGGCCGAACCAGGTGCACCTGCGCCAGATCGGCTCAGTGGCCATTGCAGAGGTGAATGCGGTCGTCACGTGGCTCGCCGACCTGACTCGGGCCAATGCCCTGCCCCAGAAGCTACTTCTGCTGCATCAGTTTCTGCCGGAGATGATCCAAGATCGCGAACTGCTGGACACGTCTCGCGAAGAACTGGCGGTGTTGATCCACGTCGACGGCTTCGGCAGCCCGGCTGACAAGCAGACAACCTGGCAGACGATCCGTGACGCGCCTCCGGCGAATGTCTATTGGGGCTGGAAGAACTTCGTGGACGAGGACCTGCCATTGCTCACTCCCGAGCAGACGGTCGAACAGGCAGTGCCCACGCCGGTGTTCATCTCCTACCAGTGACGCCTCGCGTGCGAGTAACGCCTCGCGTCGGCACCGCGGCGGGACCGTAGACGCGGCGCCGGACCGGCGCTAGCGTCCGAACCTTCGAAGGGAGCCTCATGACCGACAGCGCTTCAGTGGACACAATCCGGCGGGCCACGAACATGGCCGGTATCGCCTTCGGCGTCGGTGGCCTGCTCGCCCCCGGTGCCTTGGCCCGCTTGTACGGAATTCGTGATGCCAGCCCGAACGTCCGCTTCATCACCAGGCTCTGGGGAACCCGGACCGCCGTCGTGGCGGCACTGGTGTCCGGCGCCCCAGCGACGGGCCCGCAGCGCCGGATACTTGGGCCAGTCGTCGCGATGAACAGTGTCGACGCCGTAGTCGCACTGACCACCAGGGGCATACCTGCGCGGACAAAGTTCCTTGTCGCAGCGACGTCGGCGGCCTTCGCCGGCTTGGGTGCCTATGTTCTGGCGAACAGTAAGGAGTAAGCGCGGCTAGCCGACGTTGCCGTCAGTCGGCATAGCGGTCGCGTTCGACCACGAACAGTCCGGTTGCGGTGTTGGCATCGATGAACTCCGGCAGCAGCGGCACTCGTACGGTGACCGTGACGCACACGATGAACTCCTCCCCAGGGAACAGGCCCGGCAGATAGCTTCCCGCCGCCTCGCAGCCGGAACCGGCAGGGGCGTAGGCGACCTGCAGGTCCTGCAGATCAACCGACTGTGCCTCGACGGCGAGCTCGGCCGCCCGCTCGGCCCGGGCCATCCCGAGTACCGGGTCCGGCGCGGACCCGATCGCCCGACCCGCCTCTCGGGCACCCTCGGTGGCGGCGAAGATCCCCCGCTGCACCGCGCTGAACCCCACGACCAAGTAGGTCAGCGGCATGAACACCAGCACCGAGATGAAGACGAATTCGACGATCGCCGACCCGCAATCCCGTTCTCCGTTGCGCAGCTTCGTCATTCGTCGCGCCAACGCGCGCCGGAAGGCGGCCATCACTGACCTTCCTTGATGGAGCGGCCGGTGGCGTTGATCGGGAGCAGTTCGCCGAGAGCGCCGAACAGGGCAGGCACGGCGCCCGTGCACTGCACGACCACCAGCACCAGACCAGTGGAATCGAGTTCCTCCTCCGAGTCACAGACGAGCCCGTCCGCCGTGGAGGCACCGAGGCTTCTCCGGACGATGTCGAGGGTCCGCGCGGCTCCGGCACCGGAGTCGACGTCCGCGTTGGCGGCATACCTGGCGCCCTCCTGCGCGCTTGCCGCGACGACGTTTCGGACATGGACGTAGACGGCTACCTGCAGAACGGCGAGCAGCAGGCCCATCACCAGCGCTGAGATCATCACGAACTCGACGACGGCGGTGCCGTCCTCGCCGCGGGCAGGTGCCCGCAGCCGGCGGTTCACTGCGACGTGACGCTGTTCAGCGCATCCTGGATCGCCGTGACGATCGCCTCGCGGAACGGGATCAGGATCGCCAGCACGAGCGCTGCGGTCATCACCGTGATCATCACCCATCCGGGCACGTCACCGCGCTCCCGATCCAGACCACGCATGCGTGCCACCGCCCTCGCCCACCAGACGAGCCCGCTGGTCAGCACCAGGCCGGCGCGGCTCGGCTCTCGTCCCCGCTTTTTCATCATTTCCGCATTCCCTTCACCCCGGTGTGCATGTCTGTCAACGCGCCAGCGAGACGATGCTGATGAGACCTGGGAACAGCGCGAACAGCACGGTGACCGGGAGGATCAGGAAGACCACCGGCACCATCATGGCGATCTCCTTACGGCCACCGCTGTCGAGCAGTTCCCGTTTCCCGGCCTCACGAACATCGGCCGCCTGCGCCCGCAACACCTCGGCCAGCGGCGTTCCCCGCTCCAACGCCACGATCAGGCCGTCGACGAATCGGGCGAGGGGCGCCAGCGATGTTCGCTCGACGAGGCGCTGCAGCGCCTCCACCAGCGGAGTCCCGGCCCGCGCGCGACCTAGCGTCTCGGCAAGTTCTTTTCCCAACTGCCCGCCGCTGAGCCGGCATACCCGATCGATCGCGCCGACCGGGCTCTCGCCCGCCGTTACGGCCAGGGCCAGCAACTCGGCCACGATCGGGAACTCGGCAAGCATGACTTGCTCGCGTTTGGTGACCTCCTGGGTCAGCCACCAGTCCCGGCCAAGCACTCCGCCGAGCAGACCGGCCCCGCACAGCAAGGTCACCGAGATCAGGTTCAGGGTGCCGCTGAGTGTGGTGAATGCGAGAGCCAGCACAGCCCCGGCAGCCAGCCCCAGCACCCCCCAGATGACCTGCTCGATCCGGAAATCCTCAACGGTGTCGTCGCTGCCGAGTGCGGACAGGCGGCGCCGTACCGAGGCGCGGCCGCCGAGCAGGCGGTCGACCGCTCGGGCACTGTCGGCGATCCACGGACCGGCCAGGCGGCGGACCAGACCTGTCATGCCAGACGGCGGTGCCAGGGACAGCAGGCGCGAAGGCGTCGGGGTGTCGCGCAGGTACGGCGCGAGGCGGTCCTCGAGCCGAATCGGTCGCAGCGGCGGTGCGGCCCGTACCGCCAGCAGGATGCCGCTCGCGGCCACCAGGCCGAGGCCCATGCCGAGCAGCGCGGGGCTCACGGCGACCGGAGTTGCGGAAGCACCGCGGGAGCGTGTCGACTCATGCCAATACCCGTGGTTCCTCGGGCAACCGACCGATGCGCAGCATCAGCCGATAGGCGACCACACACACGACGCCGCCGCCGACGAGCAGTCCTGTCCCCACCGGGCTGTCATAGGCGACGAGGGTCGTCTGCTGCGTCGCCAGCAGCAGGAGAACCGCCCACGGAGCCGCCACGGCCAGCCGGGCGGCGTTGACGGTCCACCCCTGTCGCGTCTCCAGTTCGGCCCTGACCCGGGCGTCCTCGCGCAGGAAAGTCGCCAAAGTGCGCAGCACCCGCCCGAGGTCAGTGCCCCCCACCTCGCGGGCCACGCGCAA
>JALZIX010000011.1 GCA_030860025.1 Actinomycetota bacterium | reverse complement strand
GCTGGTCGACGCCGAGAGGATCACCGATGAGACGAATCATGCTGACCGTACTTTCGATCGCCCTGCTCAGCGCGGGGTGCGGCTCCGATGACGCCGGGCAGGACGTGTCCACGGATTCGGCCGCAGCGGGGGCCGTGACCGCCGAGGCCAGCGACTCGGCAACTGAGTCCGAGGACGACGGCGGCTCGGCGGAGGGCGGGGACGGCTGCGATCTCATCTCCGACGAAGTGGCCGCTGAGATCCTCGGCATCGAGATCGTCCGCCGCGAAGCCCATGAAGATGCGACGACGGGGGGCATCAGTTGCATCAAGGGCACCGAACGCGTGGCAGACCTCACGCAGGCGTCGTACGTCAGCGTGAGTGCCACGCCCAACGGCGCCGCCTACTTCGATGAGACGATCGTCGACGCCGAGACCGAGTCGATCCCCGGAGTGGGCGACCGGGCCGAGTTCTTGGCCAGCGCCGGAACCATGCTCATCGCCGCAGGCGACGATCTGGTCACGGTGCAAGTGGTCAAGGGTGGCGTGCCCAGCGGCTTGGACGATTGCCTCGCCGCTGCCGAAGACGCGCTGGCGAACCTGTAATCAGCAGACAGCTGCCAGGATCAGCCGACGCTCTGCCGGCTCGTCCGTACCGGGGCTCATCCTGCACGCAGCCGGCCCGACCCAGGACGGGTTCCGCACATCGACGTCTGGCCTTCCGAGGACGCCTGGCATTCCTACCGTCCGCGGCTGAGCAGGGCTTTCGACGATCTGGCCGAGCCGCCGGTCGTGCGTGAACTGCCCATCGGGCACCTGGTCTCCGCGCCCTCCGTACGCGACTCAGCCAGGTCCCCGAGCGTTCGCACTAACTGGTCAATTGCCGGATCTCCTGACTGCGGCAATTGACCAGTTACAGCGGTCTGCACCCGCCGCTGGAAGGGCAACTGGAATTCCGTACGCGCCCGGTCAAGATCCTGAGCACCGTAGGTGGAGTTTGGAGTGCACCCAGGGCGCTCATGATCATGGACTCGTCTTGTACGGCGGTCAGCTTGCGGGCGTCGCGCGGAAGCCGGCCGCGTCGAGGGCGGCGTCCACGGTTGAGTTGCGCACCCACGTTGTCATCAGGTCCACACCGTTACTGCTGCCCTTCGGTCCGCCGATCTCAATATCCTCGTGGACAAGTGCAGTGAAGGCAGCGACGTCTCGGTCCCGTACGGCGTCCTGGCAGACGACGATCAAGGTCGAGGTGCGCTCACGACGATTCCCGGCGGTTCCCCTCGAGGCAGCCGCCCCCGGGCAACGTCGTCGCGGGCAGGCCCAGTTCAGCCCGGATCTCGTCGCCGGATTCGCCGAGCGCAGGTGCCGGACGGAGAGCATCGACGCTCGTCATGCCGTACCTCGGCGCCGGACTGGGCTGCGGCTGACCGGCGACATCGGTGAACACTCCTCGCTCGAGGTTGTGCTCGTCAGATATGGCCTCCGGCCAGGTCAGCACCGGCGCGACGCAGGCGTCCGTGCCACGGAAGATCTCCCACCACTCGTCTCGGTTACGCCGCGCCACCGTGGCGGCAAACAACTTCCGCAATTCGGGCCAGCACGCCGGATTCGCGCGGTCAGGGAGCTCGCTCTGCGTGAGCCCCAGTCCGGTGACCAGCGCCGCATAGAACGGGTCCTCCAGTGCCCCCATTGCCAGATAGCCGCCGTCGGCACAGACATAGACGCCGTAGAAGGGAGCACCGGTGTCGAGCAGGTTGACCCCGCGCTCGTCCTGCCAAGTCCCGTCCAGCCGGAGGCCGTGGATCATCGCGGTCAGCAACGCCGTACCGTCCACAATCGCGGCGTCGACGACCTGCCCGGCACCGGTACGACTGGCGTGCAACAGGGCAGAGACCAAGCCGAAGGCGAGCAACATCCCGCCGCCGCCGAAATCACCCAGCAGGTTCAGTGGCGGAGCCGGAACCTCCGCGGAGCGGCCGAAAGCGTGCAGCGCGCCGGTCATGGCGATGTAATCGATGTCGTGCCCAGCGGTCCCCGCGTACGGACCGGTCTGCCCCCATCCGGTCATCCGCCCGTACACGAGCCGCGGGTTGGCCGCGAGCACCGGTTCGGGGCCGAACCCCAGGCGCTCCATCACGCCCGGCCGGAATCCCTCGGTCAGCACGTCCGCCCGCGCGAGCAATCGCCGGACCACCTCGCGATCGGCCGCATCACGAAGATCAAGGGCGATCGAACGCTTGCCCCGATCGAGGACGGGGTTGAGTACCAGCCGGGACATGACGTCCCCGGGTGGTCGCGGCCGTTCGATCCGTACGACGTCGGCACCGGCGTCGGCCAGCATCATCCCGCAGAACGGCCCCGGACCAAGACCGGCGAACTCGACGACATTGACGTCCTGTAGTGGGCCCATCCCCCGACCGTAACGACCGGAAGCGTTTGGCGCCTCTCTCGTCGGGTTAGCGTTGTGCTGTGACACCACCCGATCTCGATGCCATCACGCGGCAACGCCGCGCCATCGCCGAGCGGCACCTGCAGCCGCGCGCGACCCGGCCCGCGACGACCGCCCAGGGGCTGCATCATGTAGCCCTCGTGGCCAGTGACGTCCAGCAGACGATCGACTTCTACGCCGGCCTGCTCGAGTTCCCGCTGACCGAGATCATCGACAACCGGGACTATCCCGGCTCGACACACTTCTTCTTCGACATCGGTAACGGCAATCTGCTGGCCTTCTTCGACTTTCCCGGGCTTGACACGGGCCCGTACGCCGAGGTCCTGGGCGGCCTGCACCACATCGCGATCTCGGTCGAACCGCAGATATGGGAGCGGCTGCGGGCCAAACTCGACGCGGCAGGTGTGGACTACCTCCTCGAGAGTGAGGTCTCGATCTATTTCCGCGACCCAGACGGTGCTCGGCTGGAATTGCTGGCCGAGCCGCTGGGCCGGATGTACGGCAGCGATGTCGGCTGAATCCGGGCCAGCGCCCGGTCCTGCGCGCGACCGCCGAACGCCGCCCACGGACGGCAGCGATGTCGTCATCGTTGCCAACCGGCTGCCGGTTGATCAGGTCACCGAAGCCGACGGCAGTACGAGCTGGCAGCGTAGCCCGGGCGGTCTGGTGACGGCACTGGAGCCGTTCATCCGTCGGCGCCAGGGCGCGTGGGTGGGCTGGTCGGGTGCAGCGGGTGAGGCTCCGGAGCCCTTCGAGGACGATGGCATCCGGCTCCTGCCGGTCCCGCTGACCGCTGACGAGATCCGCCGTTACTACGAGGGATTTTCGAACGCCTCGTTGTGGCCGCTCTATCACGATGCGGTGGAACGGCCGCAGTACCACCGGTCCTGGTGGGACTGCTACATCTCGGTCAACGAGCGGTTCGCGACCAATGCGGCTGAGGTGGCAGGGCGTAACGGCGTCGTCTGGGTGCACGACTACCAACTCCAGCTGGTGCCGCAGATGTTGCGCGAGCTGCGACCGGACCTGCGAATCGGCTTCTTCCTGCACATCCCCTTCCCGCCGCAGGAGTTGTTCATGCAGCTCCCCGGCCGGCGCCGAGTCGTCGAGGGGCTGCTGGGAGCGGATCTGATCGGTTTCCAGCGACCGCAGGGAGCCAGCAACTTTCTCCAGCTGGCGCGGAACCTGTGTGATCTCAAGCCGAGCAAAGGAACGGTCACCGTCGAGGGCCGTACGGTAAGGGCCCGAGCGTTTCCCATCTCGATCGATGCCAAGAGCTACGACGAGCTCGCCAACTCAGCCGAAGTCGGCGAGCGAGCCATGGAGATCCGCAAGGAACTCGGCGATCCGGAGCGGATCATTCTGGGCGTCGATCGGCTCGACTACACCAAAGGCATCGGGGTACGCCTGCGCGCCTTCGGCGAACTCCTCGCGGACGAGAAGCTCGTCGCGCCGGACACCGTTCTCGTGCAGGTCGCCACGCCGAGCCGGGAGCGGGTCCAGCACTACATCTCCCTGCGCGAGGAGATCGAGCAGATGGTCGGGCACATCAACGGTGACTTCGGCTCGATCGCCGGGCCGGCCGTCCACTACTTGTATCAGTCGGTTCCCCGTGAGGAACTGGCCGCGCTCTATCGCGCTGCCGACGTCATGGCTGTCACGCCCTACCGCGACGGGATGAACCTCGTTGCCAAGGAGTACGTGGCATCTCGCGGCGACCTGGGCGGGGCGCTGGTGTTGTCTGAGTTCGCTGGCGCCGCAGCGGAGTTCAAGCAGGCATATCTGGTCAATCCGCACGACATCAACGGGGTGAAGGATGCTCTGAACCGTGCGCTGTCCGACCCCCCGGCCGATCGCCGTCGCCGGATGCAGGTCTTGCGCCGGCACCTGTTCAGCCACGACCTGGACCACTGGGCACGGAGTTTCTTCGATGCCCTTGAAGGAAAGGAAGCGGGCCTGCTGAGCGAGCCCGGCTTGTGAGCCAGTCAGACCCTCTGCAGGCCTTGACCGAGGTTGCTTCGCGGCGACCCCTCCTGATGGTCACCGACTTCGATGGCACGTTGTCCCCGATCGTCGCCGACCCCGGACAGGCCGCACTAGCCGAGGGAGCCGAGCAAGTCCTCTCGCGCCTGGGCGACGTACCCGGCGTGCATGTGGGAGTGATGTCCGGTCGCGGCTACGTTGACCTGGGCGAGCGGGTCGGCCAGGTGCCTGGGATACGGCTGGTCGGCAGCCATGGAGCGGAGTACGGCGCTGCTGCCGATGCGACGCTGGCCGATCAGCGCGACGAACTGGTCAGCGAGTTGGCCGCACTTCTGGCGCCGTACGCAGATGCGTTCCTCGAGATCAAGCCGGTGAGCGCTTCGGTGCACACCCGGCGAATGGCCGACCGGGCGGCTGCCGCGAGGTTGCGGGAGCAGACTCTGGCCGGCCCCGGCGCCGTACCCGGGCGGACGGTGAAGGCGGGTAAGGAGGTCGTAGAGATCGCCGTCGTCGAGGCGAACAAGGGAGTAGCCCTGCGGCGGCTGGCCGATGAGGTCGGCGCCGCGTCGATCATCTACCTGGGCGACGACGTCACCGACGAAGATGCCTTCTCGGTGCTGGGCCCGGACGATGTGGGCATCAAGGTCGGCGAGGGACCGACCGCGGCGCG
>JALZIX010000445.1 GCA_030860025.1 Actinomycetota bacterium | reverse complement strand
GTCCGGTACCGCGCGCATCCAATCCGAGACCGCCACGATCGGCCCGGGAGCATCATTCAGCCGCCGGACCACGTACGGGGTGCGCGGCGATGAATCGGAGTGCAGCAGGTTCCAGTCCTCGGTCTCCTGCGCCTCGCGGCGCAATTCCGTCCAGGACGTCACCGACCACACATCGGCCGACACGTTCCAGTGCTCGGCCAGGAGTGCCTGCCCCCGCATGGCCCAAGGGACCCCGACTCCCGAGGCCAGGATCTGGGCTCTGGGCCCGGATCCCTCCTCGGCCGCCGGCGCATACCGATAAATCCCGGCCAGGATCCCGTCCACGTCAACGTCCTCGGGCTCCGCCGGCTGGACATAGGGTTCGTTGTAGAGGGCGAGGTAATAGAAGACGTCGGGGGAACGCTGCGCGGGATCGTCACCGGTCATCCGGAGGAGACCGTCGCGAACGATGTGCCCCAACTCGTACCCGAAGGCCGGGTCGTAGGAGACCACCGCCGGGTTGGTCGCCGCGAGCAGCATCGAGTGCCCGTCCTCATGCTGCAGACCCTCGCCGTTCAACGTCGTTCTGCCGGCGGTTGCTCCGAGCGCGAACCCGCGACTCATCTGGTCGGCTGCGGCCCAGAAACTGTCACCGGTCCGCTGGAATCCGAACATCGAGTAGAAGATGTAGATCGGGATCATCATCTCGCCATGGGTGGCATACGCCGACCCGGCCGCGGTGAACGACGCCGTCGAGCCGGCCTCGTTGATGCCCTCGTGCAGGATCTGACCGGTCTCGGATTCCTTGTAGGACAACATCAGATCCTGGTCGACCGAGGTGTAGGTCTGGCCGTGCGGTGAGTAGATCTTCTGCACCGGGAACAGCGAATCCATTCCGAAGGTGCGCGCTTCGTCGGGAATGATCGGAACGAACCGCGGCCCCATCTCCTTGTCCTTGAGCAGGTCCCGGAACAGCCGGACGAAGGCCATCGTGGTGGCGACCTCCTGCTTCCCCGAACCCCGTCGGACCGCGTCGTAGGCCTGATCGCCGGGTTGAGCGAGAGGCTTGGCGGTCAGCATCCGACGTGGCAGCGCACCCCCGAGCCGGCGACGGCGTTCAGCCATGTAGCGCAACTCCTCGGAGTCGGCGGCCGGCTTGTGGTAGGGCGGCAGCTTCTCATCGAGCGCGCTGTCGGGGATGTCGAGGTAGAGCCGGTCCCGTAACCCCTTGAGGTCGTCCAGAGTCAGTTTCTTCATCTGGTGGCTGGAGTTGCGGCCCTCGAAGTGACTGCCAAGTGTCCATCCCTTGATCGTCTTGGCGAGAATCACGGTGGGCTGGCCGGTGTGTCGTTCGGCTGCCTGGAAAGCGGCGTAGACCTTGCGGTAGTCATGACCGCCGCGTTTGAGCGCCCAGATTTCGTCATCGGTCATTCCGGCCACCATCGCGGCCGTACGGGGGTCACGACCGAAGAAGTGATCGCGGACGAACTTGCCGTTGTTGGCCTTGTACGTCTGGTAGTCCCCGTCCGGGGTGGCGTTCATCACGTTGACCAGGGCACCGTCGAGATCGTTGGCCAGCAGCGCGTCCCATTCCCGGCCCCAGATGACCTTGATGACGTTCCAGCCGGCGCCTCGGAAGAACGACTCCAACTCCTGGATGATCTTGCCGTTCCCGCGGACCGGACCGTCCAGTCGCTGCAGGTTGCAGTTGATCACAAAGGTCAGGTTGTCGAGCTCCTCGCGGGCTGCTATCCCGATGGCACCCAGCGACTCTGGTTCGTCCATTTCACCGTCACCGAGGAAAGCCCAGACCTGCTGATCGGAGGTGTCCTTGATTCCGCGGTGGTAGAGATACCGGTCGAAGCGCGCCTGATAGATCGCGTTCAACGGGCCCAGCCCCATCGAGACGGTCGGGAACTCCCAGAAGTCAGGCATCAGCCGTGGATGCGGGTACGACGAGAGACCCCCGCCGGGATGAGAGAGTTCCTGCCGGAACCCGTCCAGCTGACTATCGGTGAGCCGCCCCTCCAGGTAGGCCCGGGCGTAGATGCCCGGCGAGGCATGGCCCTGGAAATAGATGTGGTCCCCGCCCCCGGGATGGTCGCGACCGCGGAAGAAGTGGTTGAAGCCGACCTCGTACAGCGCGGCGCTGGAGGCGTAGGTCGAGATGTGCCCGCCGACGCCGATCCCGGGCCGCTGCGCCCGGTGCACCATGATCGCGGCGTTCCAGCGGATGTAGGCGCGGATCCGGCGCTCGATGTGCTCGTCGCCCGGAAAGTGCGGCTCGCGCTCGGGCGGAATGGTGTTGATGTAGTCGG
>JALZIX010000443.1 GCA_030860025.1 Actinomycetota bacterium | reverse complement strand
CCGTCACCCAGCGGCATCTCCGACAGGCCGCCGCTGGGCAGGTCTGGGCCCACAGTCGGCTCGTCGGCCCACTTCTGCTCCAGTTCCTGAGTCAGATTCTGCTGGGCCTGGTCGTTGAGCAGGTCGGTGATGAACAACTCGTAGACCACGAAGAGCAGCACGATCATGCCGAATGTGATCAGGGTCTGGCCGAGGCCGCGAATACCCGTCCGGACAAGATCACCTCGGGTGCGCGGCCGCCGGTCAGTACCCGCCTCGCCCTGGCCGTCACGCTGCCGCTCGACGACCTCTTCGTCGTACGCTGATTCGGCCGCCGCAACGTTGCGCGCCGCGTCACGGCGTCTCGGCGCCTTGTGGGCCGCCTGGTGCCGCCCGGACCGCGGAGTGGGCGGCGGGTAGCCCGCCGCGCGCTCGTCGAGGTCGGCGGAGTCGCTCGAGTGCGCCGCCTGACCAGCGCCGATCACACCGGCCAGCTCGGAGCTATCCCGGCCTTCCCAGATCGGCCGGTCCGAACCTTCTGGTCCGTACCCAGCGCTCCCCGTGAACTCGGTGCGCATGACCTCTCCGTCCACCCCGTGACCCTTATGCCGCCTCCGCGTACCGCAGGGTCAGAGGTCCATCGTAGGCCGGGAGTACCAAGTCACTCTGCGCCTCCACGCTGAAGGTCAGACCGAAGCTGCGTACGGCCTGCAACAACAGGGCGACTCCGGAGGACTCGGCGAGTCTGGCGCGAATCTCGTCCTCGTCACCGATGGCCTCGATCCGGTACGGCGGTGAGTACGTACGCCCGTGCAGTAACAGGGTGTTTCCCACGCACAAGACGGCGCTGGTGGCGACGATGCGTTCGTCCATGATCATGACCGCGTCGATTTCGGCGGCCCACAGCGCATTGACCACTGCCTGGATGTCGGACTGATGGATCACGACGTCGTCGGGGCGGGCACCGGCCGGGAGATCTCCGCCGGCCTCCCGCGGCGCGTCGTCGAGTGTGATCGTCACACCCGGGCCATGCAGGGCGGTCAGTCCGGCTGAGGCAGCGCCCAGTTCGGCTCGGGACGCGGCAGCCGCGGCCCCCTGGTCCAGCTCCCCCACTCGGGCCAATGCGGCTCGAGTCTGGTCCTGAAGCTCCAGCAGAGTGCTCGACTGCTGGTCGGTCCGTCGTTGCAGGTCATCGATCAGTCCGAGCAGCCGAGTCTCCGGACCCGCCCGCAGAGTCGTTCCGCGCGCGGTCAGCGCGGTCGTCGCGAACAGCAGCCCCATGAGGACAGCGCTCAGTACGGCAAGGATGCGCCAGAACGACGACCGCCGCATTGCTCCCACACCTTCCGTGTGCTTCCGTACCCCGAGCAGCCTCACGCGCTCGACCCGGCGCGAACTACGCTAGTACGGCAGCCGGCACATCAGTGGCGCGGCGCAGGAAAGGACGAGCCCAGCGATGCCCAAGTCGAAGGTCCGCAAGAAGCCGGTCTACACACCGCCCGAGGACGTGTTGCCCGGCGCGGCCGCGCGGGCTCGTGCTCGGCGCCCCAGCCCGCGCTGGTTCGCCCCGGTAATGGTCACCCTCATGGTGCTCGGACTGCTGTGGATCGTGGTCTTCTACGTCGCCGGCGACAAGATCCCGATCATGAGCGCCCTCGGACCGTGGAACTTCGCCGTCGGATTCGCCGCGATGGTCTTTGGCCTCGCGATGAGCATGAAATGGCGCTGAAACTCCCTTTCGAGAGGTAGCCAGCGCTCTCGGAACGACATCGATGTAACTCAGTCCCCAGGTGTGGACGCAGTTGGGGATAACCGCGCAGCCGCGATCAGATCTCACCCTCCGTACCGGACCTAGATCCACAGGCCTGTGGACGACTACGTTGCGCAGGCCCGGAATCCAAGCCTCGTTTGTGGAACAACGGCGGAGGTGCATGCCGGTTCGATCTGCTGGTCAGCACACCGTGACATCGCTCAGCTGTCGATACGCAGTGTGACGGACGCCTCGCTCCGCGTTCAACTCGTCAAATTCCGAACGATGCTGGTGGCCGCTGAGCTGTCGCTCAGGTGGCCAGTTCCAGAATCGTGGCGTTGGCCATCCCGCCGCCCTCGCACATGGTCTGCAGGCCGTACCGGAGGCCGTCGCGACGCATCCGGTGGATCAGGGTGGTCATCAAGCGCGCCCCGGAACCGCCGAGCGGGTGGCCGAGGGCAATTGCACCGCCGCTGGGGTTGAGCCTGTCCGGGTCGGCTCCGGTCTCGGCGAGCCAGGCAAGAGGTACGGGTGCGAAGGCCTCATTGACCTCGAACGTGGCGATGTCCTCGACCCGCAAGCCGGACTTCGCCAGGGCTTTGGCGGTCGCTGGGATCGGCGCAGTCAGCATGATGACGGGATCATCGGCGGCCAGCACGGCCGTATGTACCCGCACGAGCGGGGTGAGGCCGAGCTCTGCGGCCTTCTCAGGTGTGGTGACGAGCAGGGCGGCCGA
>JALZIX010000442.1 GCA_030860025.1 Actinomycetota bacterium | reverse complement strand
AAATCGAAAGTCCTGCCGCTGGACGAGACGACGCTGACATCGCAGAACCCATCCGAGCAGGTCGGCGTGACCTGCCAAACAGCTTCTTGAACCTCGCCGATGGGATGGTCATCCGCCGTGGGCCCGCTCGCACCCGTGTATGTGATGGTGAGGGCATAAGTGCCGGAGAAGGCGGGTACCTCGGGTGTCGATGTGGTGGTTTCCACCGGCTCGCTGCTCACCGAGGCTGCCGATCCCGGGGCGCCACCACCTTCTTGGGCGGCGGTTCGGGACGAACTGTCGTTGGTAACGATGACAGCGGTTGCTGCGATGGCGGCGATCACGACGAGAGCGATGGTGATGGCCGCGGCCAAGGGCATGCCGAGAATGCGGGCACCGGCGCGGCCGGCGGTGGCCGGGAATTGTCCGGCCAGTGCGGTGGGTGTGGCGGTGCTGCCGTAGGCGATGGCCTGGGCTGCCGCTGGTGCTGTGCCTGCCGTCGCACCTGCGCTGCCTGCCGCGACCGCGCCGGTTCCGGTTGCTGTGCTGGCGGTGACCAGTCCGGCGACGGAGGCGCGGTTGAGCCAGGCCGGGCCGTAGCGGCGGGTGGCGGCGTCTTCGAGTTCGGCGAGGAACGCGGCGGCGTCAGGGGGTCGATGGGCCGGGTTCTTGGCCATCGTCCGGGCCAGCAGGTCGCCCAGTTCGGGGCCGTGTTCGGCCAGGCGTGGGACGGGGCCGCTGAGGTGGCCTTGGAGCATGGCTGCGGAGTCACCGGAGTAGGGCGGCCGGCCGGACAGCAGCAGGTAGAGCACCGCGGCGGCGGAGTACACGTCGCTGCGGGTGGTCATCGGTGCGCCGGTGGCCGCCTCCGGGCTGGAGAAGGCGGGGGTCCCGACCGAGGTCGCCGTACCGGGGGTGATCCCTTCCTGGGTGGGGGCGGCCAGGCCGAAGTCGAGGAGTTTGGAGGTGCCTTCCCGGTCGAGCAGGATGTTGGCCGGGCTGATGTCGCGGTGCACCAGGCCCCTGTTGTGGGCATGGGCCAGTCCGATCAGCCCGCCGCGGAGCACTCCCAGACCCTGTTCCGGGGCGAGCCGACCGTGCTGTTGCAGCACCGCGGTCAGCGGCGCACCGTCGACCCATTCCTGGACCAGGTAGGCGCGGGTGGGTTCTTCGACGTAGTCGTAGATCCGTACGACATGCGGGTCGTCGAGCACCGCCAGCATCTGCGCCTCGGCGCGGAAGCGCTGCAGGAATCCCGGCGCCTGCAACAGGACGGGGCTGAGTTCCTTGATCGCCACAATCCGGTTCAACTCGACCTGCCGGGCCTGCCACACCACCCCGGTTGACCCCTGGGCGACTTGGCCTAGTACCTCATACCCCGCGAAGGCCGCCACGGACCCCTCAGTCCCCGGTCCGCGTCAGTTCTAGGTAGTACTCATACGTTGCTGGATTGCCGTCACAGTCTGATTGCGTCGTTAGGCTCCCTGTGCCCCCGAGCGAAGACAGCGGCGTTGCACTGCTCGGGTCGGATCCCCCAACTATGGCATCTAATGATTCGGTAACAAAGGTGGTGACCACAACACCGGTCGGCGCTCCGTTTTCGTCAAAGCAATCCTTGCTAATTGGAAGGGGTGGCGACGTCCAGGTGCCGTTGGCGTAGATCATGTCGAAGGAAACGCCGGTGTCGTTAACGACCGTGACGTCGCAGGGACCACTCGAGCAGCTCGGTGTTACCTGATAGACCAGGTTGCCAACCTGACCGACAGGAAAGTCATCAGCGGTGATGCCGGTTGCTGTCGTGACGGTCAGCGTGACGGCGTATGTCCCGGAGAACGCGGGACCCGACGCCGCGGTGGTGGGCTCGCTGGTGACCTCTGTCGCCTCAACTCCGGCCACTCCGGGTTCGGCGATGGAAGGCGAGCTGCTGTTGTTTACGACGACCACCGTTGCGGCTGCAGCGGCCGCAACGATGAGTACGAGCGCAACGACCGCGGCGGCTAGGGGCAGGCCGAGGATGCGGCGGGTGGTGCGGCCGGCGGTGGCCGCGGTCTGCCCGGTCAGCGTTGGGGGGGTTGCCGTGCTGCCGAAGGCGATGGCTTGGGCGGTTGCGGGTGCTGCCGCGGTGGCGGCGGCGCCGGTAGCGGTGACCGCTGCGGTGCCGGCCATGGTGGCGGTGACCAGGCCGGCGAC
>JALZIX010000439.1 GCA_030860025.1 Actinomycetota bacterium | reverse complement strand
GCTGTCAGGGACCGAAATGAGCTGCACCAGGTTCACTCGACCGTAACCGCGCTAGCCTCAGCTAATGGTCAGCGCCGACCAGACCCAGTCACTGCCCGTCTCCGACTGGACCCGCCTGGAGCAGTTGTACGAGGAGAAGGCTGCTCGGCTCAGTGACGCCGCGGCGCTTGCCGCCGAACGCGAACTCCCGCCGGGTCTGACCGAGGACGATGTCGAGGGCCTGCTGCGGCGGTACTGCTGGCAGGAGCCCCTCGAGCAGGTCCTCGAACGCAGCCCGGAGGAGCTCTACGAGATCGCCGTCGGGCACTTCGCGATCGCACACACGAGGCCCGAGGGCTCGGTCATCATCCGGGCGCGGACGATCGGCGACGACGAGGACAGCCCGCTGGCCGGCCGCACGATCGTCGAGATCGTCGTCGACGACATGCCTTTCCTGGTCGACTCCGTCACCGCCGAGATCAGCCGGCAGGGTCGCGAACTGTTGGAGATCGTGCACCCCGTCGTGGTCGTCCGCAGAGACATCACCGGGGTTTTCCTGGAGTTGTGCAACACCTCCAAGCCGATGGAGCGACCGCCCGACGCGCTGGTCGAGTCCTGGATGCACCTGGAGATCGCCGCCGAGCCAGATGCCGCACAGCTAAGAGCGCTCGAAGGAGATCTCCGCCGGGTCCTGGCCGACGTACGGCATGCGGTGGAGGACTGGGGCAAGATGCGGGCCGCGGCCGTACGCATCGCTCGAGAATTGGAGTCGAAGCCGCCGGATGAGATCCCGCAGGACGACGTCGACGATGCCGCGGAACTACTCCGTTGGTTGGCCGACGACAACTTCGTCTTCCTTGGCTACCGCGAGTACACGCTCAGGGATGATGACTGCCTCGAGCCGGTCGCGGCCACCGGCCTGGGAATCCTCCGAAGTGACGTCGACATGGCCTCGGCCGCCCGCCGGCTCCCGCCCGCGGCCGCGGCCAAGGCCCGGGAGCCGGAACTGCTGATTCTCACCAAGGCCGACTCGCGCTCGACGGTGCACCGCCCGGTCTATCTGGACTACATCGGGGTGAAGGCATTCGACGAGGACGGCGTCCCGACCCGGGAGCGCCGGTTCCTGGGGCTGCTGCCCTCCGGTGCCTACGTCGACAGCGTGACCACGATCCCGGTCGTACGGCGCAAGGTCGCCGAAGTGATGGCCCGGTCCGGCCTCTCACCGAAGAGTCACTCGGGCAAGGATCTGCTCGACATCCTCGAGAACTATCCGCGCGATGAACTGCTGCAGATCTCGGTAGCCGAACTCCTGCCGATCGCCCTGGCCGTCCTGCACCTGCGCGAGCGCCGCCAGACCCGGCTGTTCCTGCGGCGCGACCCGTACAGCCGGTTCTTCTCGGCCCTCGTCTACCTGCCCCGGGACCGGTACACCACGAACGTCCGCCTGGCCATGCAGGCCATCCTGATGGAAACGCTGGAGGGCGTCTCGGTCGAGTACACCGCGCACAGCACCGAGTCGATCCTCGCCAGGCTGCACTTCGTGATCCGCACAGCCAAGGGAAAGCCCCTGCCCGCCGTCGACGTTCCGGCGCTCGAGGCGCGGCTGACCAAGGCGGCGCGCAACTGGAGCGACGACCTGCTGGACGAACTACTACTCGTCTACGGCACCGCACGGGCTCGCGAGTTGCATCGTCGGTACGTCAGCGCATTCTCCGACGGGTACAAGGACGACTTCCCGGCCCATGAAGCGGTCGTCGACATCGCCCGGCTGGAAACCCTGCAGGGCCAGGACGGCGCGATGGACCTGGCGCTGCGGACTCCGCCCGGCGCGGGGAAGGGTGAGCGGCGGTTCAAGGTCTACCGCGTCGGCGCCGCAATGACCCTGTCCTCGATCATGCCCCGCCTGCAGAACATGGGCATGTCGGTGACCGACGAGCGACCGTACGAGGTGCAATGCCTTGATGAACAACAAGTCTGGATCTACGACTTCGGCTTGACGAGTCCACTCCTGGAGTACGAGCAGCCGAATCCTGAGCTGCTCGCAAACTATCGGGCGACCTTCCACGAGGCTTTCGCCGCGATCTGGGCGGGTGAGGCCGAAGACGACGGGTTCAACGCGCTGGTCACCGCCGGGGACATCCCGTGGCGACTGGTGGCGGTGGTGCGCGCGTACGTCCGCTACCTACGGCAGGGCGGGCTGACTTTCAGTCAGTACTACATCGAGCAAGCAGTGGTCCGGAACGTCGAGCTCGCGAAGCTCATCGTGCGTCGCTTTGAGATCCGCTTCGACCCGGCGTACGGCGGCGACCGGGATGCGGATGAGGAAGCCGTACGTCACCAGATCATCGAAGCGCTGGGCCGGGTGAGCAGCCTGGACGAGGACCGCATCCTGTCCTCGCTGAGCCGGATCGTCCATGCCACCCAGCGGACCAACTTTTACCAGTCCACTGTGGACGAGGCCGGCCTCAGGACAGACAAGAGTTACATCTCGTTCAAGTTCGATCCGAGCCAGGTGCCGGACCTTCCCGAGCCGAAGCCGGCGCGCGAGATCTGGGTCTACTCGCCGCGGGTCGAGGGCGTGCATCTGCGCTTCGGCGCCGTCGCCCGCGGTGGCCTGCGCTGGTCGGACCGTCGCGAGGATCTGCGTACCGAGATCCTGGGCCTGGTCAAGGCGCAAACCGTCAAGAACACCGTGATCGTCCCCACCGGCGCCAAGGGTGGCTTCGTCGTGCGCGAGCCCATTGACGCCGCCGACCGGGACGCATGGCTGGCCGAGGGCATCGCCTGCTACCGGATCTTCATCGGTGCGCTACTCGACATCACCGACAACCTCGTCGGCGGCAAGGTGGAGCCGCCGGAGGACGTCGTACGGCACGACGGCGATGACACCTACCTCGTCGTGGCTGCTGACAAGGGGACGGCGACCTTCTCCGACATCGCCAATGACGTAGCGGTCTCGTACGGCTTCTGGCTCGGCGACGCCTTCGCCTCGGGCGGCTCGGTCGGCTACGACCACAAGGCGATGGGCATCACTGCACGTGGCGCCTGGGAGTCGGTGACGCGGCACTTCCGCGAGATGGGTCATGACACGCAGACCCAGGACTTCACGGTCGTCGGCATCGGCGACATGTCGGGGGACGTCTTCGGCAACGGCATGCTGCTCTCGGAGCACATTCGATTGGTCGCTGCGTTCGACCACCGGCACATCTTTGTCGACCCGGCGCCGAATGCTGCGGTCTCCTACGCCGAGCGGAAGCGGCTGTTCGACCTGCCGCGGTCGAGTTGGGCCGACTACGACCCGTCGTTGATCAGTCCGGGCGGCGGGGTCTGGCTGCGGTCGGCGAAGTCCATCCCGATTTCGGCCGAGATGCGCGCGGCGCTCGGACTGGGGATGAAGTCTGCCGCCACCGCCGAAGCTGGAGCCGAGGACGGCACCGCAAATGCCCGCGGGGATGACTCGACTGACAGTGATGGCCAGTCGATGATGACGCCGGCTGAATTGATGAAGGCGATCCTGCTCGCGCCGACGGACCTGCTCTGGAACGGCGGCATCGGTACCTACGTCAAGGCGTCGACCGAGAACGACATCGCGGTCGGCGACCGAGCCAACGACCCGATCCGGGTAGACGGTATTGCACTGCGCTGCAAGGTGGTCGGCGAGGGGGGCAACCTCGGTTGTACGCAGTTGGGCAGGATCGAGTACGCGCTGAACGGTGGTCGGATCAACACCGACGCGATCGACAACTCGGCTGGCGTGGACACCTCGGACCACGAGGTCAACATCAAGATCCTGCTGAATCGGGTCCGCGACGACGGCCTGATCGATGACACCGCTCGCTCGGAGATTCTCGTCGAGATGACCGACGAGGTCGCCGACCTCGTGCTCTGCCACAACTACGACCAGAACGCCGCGCTCGCCAACGAAGCCATTTACGCGTCGCAGATGGTCGACGTGGCGCAGCGCTACATCCGCCATCTCGTGCACGAGGGCAGGCTCAACCGGGCCATCGAGTTCCTCCCCAACGATCGGGTGCTGGCCGAGCGCGCCAGGGACGGCATCGGTCTCACCGGGCCAGAACTGTCAG
>JALZIX010000435.1 GCA_030860025.1 Actinomycetota bacterium | reverse complement strand
GGCATCAGATAGAGCGTGATCGGCGGCTTGTCGCCCTCCGTGGCCTCCCAACCGACTGCCGCACTCCACTGCTTGCCGAAGAGCAGGTTGGAGTACCAGAGCCCGCCGAGCGCAAAGAAGGCGATCGTCGCCACGATCACCGCCAGCCAGTTCAGGTCTCCTAGTGCAGCCAAGCTCATGCGGGGTCCTCTCATCGATAGGAGTGGGTTGGCCGCAGCGTGGCCCGGCAGCCGGATGCTGTCCGTAGCACTCGATCCACGATCGTGACCTGGTAGTGGGCGGAACTCAGCGGTGTGACCAGTCGGCCTGACCGACATGGAATATGGCGTCCAGGTCAGCCCTGGTCTGCATGAGCCAGGGTCCAGAACTCGGTGAGCCGCAGGCCGAGTCGGGCCACCTGCGCGCGAAGCAACGGGAGGCTGAGCCCGATGACGGTGCCGGCGTCTCCGTCGATCGCGTCGATGAATTGCCCGCCGAGCCCGTCGATGGTGAACGCTCCGGCGACGTGGACGGGCTCGCCGGAGCTCAGGTACGCCTTGAGTTCGGTCTTGTCGGGGCAGCCGAAGCGCACTGTCGTCGCCGCAGCCGAGACATCCGACCTGCGTACTGCGCCGTCCTCGACGAGAAGCACCGCCTGACCCGTCCGGAGCACACCAGAGCGGCCGGCCAGCACACACCAGCGCCGGCGTGCATCCTCGGTGTCTGTCGGTTTGCCGAACCCCACACCGTCGAGGTCGAGAACGGAGTCCGCGCCCACAACCAGGCCGTTTTGAGCTTCAGTCGCCACTGCACATGCCTTGGCCAACGCCAGTTCCGTGACCAGATCAGCTGGGTCGGTGGCCAAGGTCGACGACTCGTCGACGCCGCTCACGATGACCTCAGGGTCGAATCCCGCCTGGCGCAGCAGTCGCAGACGACCAGCTGACGCCGAAGCCAGGATCAGTCGAGGAGTCGGGGGCATGGTCGCCAAGTATGGGCGCAGTGGGGAGCTTCGAGCTGGGACTACGCGGTCCCAACTTCCCCGCCGACAAGCTCACCGGGTAAACGCGCTCGCTCGCCATCCGCCAGGTCCGGGCGAGGGGGATGATCGTAGGAGCCTCGACGTCGCTGACCAGCCATAGGCAGGTGCCGGTGCGGCAGTCTTGCGGTTTCCCGAGGCGGCGGACAGCACAGCGACCAATGCGGCGATCTCCTCCGGACTGGGGTCGCCACGCACGATCCGGAGAAACGGTGGCGAGGTCTCTGTACGGTCGTCGCTCATTAGAGGGGAATGTTGCCGTGCTTCTTGGGCGGCAGCGTCTGCCGCTTGTTGGCCAACAGGCGCAATGCCCGTACGACCTGGATCCTGGTGTGTGACGGCGGGATCACCGCGTCGATGTAGCCGCGATCAGCGGCGATGTAGGGGTTGGCGAGGGTGTCCTCGTACTCGGTGATCTTCTCGGCGCGCAAGGCGTCTGGGTCTTCGGCCGCGGCCAACTCTCGCCGGTACAGGATGCCGACCGCGCCCTGCGCACCGACGACCGCGACCTGCGCAGTGGGCCAGGCGAGGTTGATGTCCGCGCCGAGGTGCTTGGACCCCATCACGTCGTAGGCACCCCCGTAGGCCTTGCGCGTGATGACCGTGACCTTGGGAACGGTCGCCTCGGCATAGGCATAGATCAGCTTGGCACCGCGCCGGATGATGCCCTCCCACTCCTGTGAGGTGCCCGGCAGGAACCCGGGTACGTCGACGAACGTCAGGACCGGGACGTTGAACGCGTCGCACGTACGGACGAAGCGCGCCGCCTTCTCCGAGGCGTTGATGTCCAGCGTGCCGGCGAACTGCGTCGGCTGATTGGCCACCACTCCGACCGGCCGACCCTCGATCCGGCCGAAGCCGCAGATGATGTTCGGCGCGAACAGCGCCTGGGTCTCCAGGAACTCGCCATCGTCCAGGACGTGCTCGAGCACCTGGTGCATGTCGTAGGGAGTGTTGGCCGAATCCGGGATGAACGTGTCCAGCTCGGCGTCGAGGTCGGTGATCGCACCGGGCAGAGCGGTGTCGACCGGGAAGTTCTCCACGACGGGTAACGGGTCAAGGTTGTTCGACGGGAGGTAGGACAGCAACGCCTTCACGTAGTCCAGGGCATCGGCCTCGTCATCGGCCAGGTAGTGTGCTACTCCGGACTTGGTGTTGTGCGTACGGGCACCACCCAGGTCCTCGAGCGTCACGTCCTCGCCGGTCACCGTCTTCACCACGTCCGGTCCGGTGATGAACATCTGGGACGTCTTGTCGACCATGACGATGAAGTCGGTCAGGGCGGGGGAGTAGACGTGCCCGCCCGCCGCGGCGCCCATCACCAGAGAGATCTGCGGGATGACGCCGGAGGCATGCACATTCCGGAAGAAGATTTCGCCGTACAGACCGAGCGAGACGACACCTTCCTGGATACGGGCGCCGCCGCCCTCGTTGATGCCGATGACCGGGCAACCGTTCCTCATCGCGAGGTCGAGGACCTTGACGATCTTCTCGCCGTAGACCTCCCCGAGGCTGCCGCCGAAGACCGTGACATCTTGGCTGAAGACGCACACCGGCCGGCCGTCGACCGTGCCGTACCCGGTGACCACTCCATCGCCGTACGGGCGCTTCTTCTCCATCCCGAACACCGTCTGCCGGTGCCGGGCGAACTCGTCGAGTTCGGTAAACGAGCCCTCGTCCAGCAGGGCCTCGATCCGCTCCCTCGCGGTCATCTTGCCCAGGTCGTGCTGCTTCTGCGCGCCACGCGAGCGCCCGGCCTCGGCGACATCGTCGATATGCCGGCGGAAGTCGGCAAGTTTCCCGGCCGTTGTGTGAATATCCACTCGATCGACGTCAGCCAGTTCGTCGTTCGGGCTCGGCCGCTGACGCGGTTGCTCTACCGATGGTTCCGGCGCGGCGCTCGGCTCGACAGTCACGGGTCGTAGCGTATCGGCGTGCCCGCACCAGCCGATGTTCCCGCGGAGGTCGCCCTGCTCCGCGCGCCGCTGGACTCCGACGCACTGAGCATTGAGCTGCACCGCCGCGGTTCCGCCTGGCCGCCGCCCGTCGTCCTCGGGTCGGTCGGATCCACGAATGCCGAGGGTTGCGCTGCGGCTCGGGACGGTTCGCCCGAGGGCTTGCTGATCGTCGCCGAGGAGCAGCGCAGCGGCCGGGGCCGACTCGACCGGACGTGGGTCAGTCCGCGCGGAGCCGGGCTGACGTTCAGCGTCTTGCTGCGGCCGCCGGCGCCGCCTGCGACGTGGGGGTGGCTACCGCTCATCGCGGGTCTGGCGCTGGTCACCTCGGTACGTCAGCTATGCGACGTCGAGGCAGCCCTGAAGTGGCCCAACGACCTCTTGCTCGGTCCCGACCAAGCAAAGGCAGCCGGCATCCTCGCCGAGTCCAGCGACGGCGCGGTCGTCCTCGGGATGGGCGTGAACGTCTCGACCAAAGTCGGCGAACTTCCCGACGGTGCGACGTCGTTGCTGGCCGAGGGAGCCTTCGTGTCCCGGGAACGACTGCTCGTTGAAGTGGTGCCTGCCCTTGAGTCGCTCTACACCGCGTGGACCGAAGCGGACGGGGACGCCGAGCGCAGCGGCGTGCTGGCCGCCTACCACCGCAGCTGCGCCACGCTGGGCCGCGCAGTGACCGTCCGCCTGCCGCGCGGTGATGCCCTGCGGGGAACTGCCGAGACGATCGATCCCTCCGGAGGGTTACAGGTACGTACGCGGGACGGCACGTTGACCAGTGTCGTCGCGGCAGATGTGGTGCACGTACGCCCAGGAAAGTAGGTCAAGATCACGGCAGCCGTTGCGGTGGTAGGCAGCCGCACGGCCGTGCGGCATGCTGAGCGCGTGGCATTTCCCGAGAGCCTGCTGGCTGGCGACGAGAAGGTCGTCAAGCATTTGCACCCACACTGGCTTACCGTCTTTGTTCCGACTGTGCTGTTCATCCTGGTGGTGGGCATCGCGTCGTTCCTCGTGGCTGTGATTCCGGACGGGGACGC
This sequence comes from Actinomycetota bacterium, assembly GCA_030860025.1. Lineage (GTDB taxonomy): Bacteria > Actinomycetota > Actinomycetes > Mycobacteriales > Geodermatophilaceae > JACCQS01. Next base: position 8,485 of record JALZIX010000435.1, on the reverse strand, counting down.
TCAGGACATCCTGCGGATCGTGGTGATCGCCCTGGCCGTGATCGTCCTGATCCTGCTAGTCGTCATTCCCGTGCTGCGCTGGCGCACGACCCATTACGTGATCACCACGCACCGGGTGATGGTCCGGCACGGGATCCTGAGCCGGACCGGCAAGGACATCGGGCTGTCCCGGATCACTGACGTCTCGTACACGCAATCGCTCTGGGACCGGATCATCGGAGCAGGCACACTCACCATCGAGTCGGCCGGTGAGGGTCCGCCGCAGGTCTTCGCGAACATCCCGAATTCCGACGACACGCAGCAACTGATCAATCACCTCGTCGAGGAAGACGAGCAGAACCGCGCCCGTGACAGCGCGCAGTACGTGGGCGATGCCTACCGCGAACGCGACGATCCGCCGAACGCCAGCCGCTAGTCCGCGTGCCCGGGCGGGCTCACCGCCCGAAATCTGCTGGTCACCAACCGAGTTCGGCGCACCCCTGATGGTCGGCCGGCTCGATCTGCAGTGTCGCGTGCGCGATCCCGTGCCGACTGCGCAGCAGCTCGCGAGCCCGGTCCAGCACACCGTGACTGTCGGCGAGGTCGCCGGTGACCAGGTGGACGGTCGCCACATGCATTCCAGACGTCAGAGTCCATAGGTGGAGATCATGGACACTCTGTACTCCCTCGACCTCCTGCAGGTCTGCGGCCACAGAGTCGGGGTCGATCCCGGCCGGGACATGCTGAGCCAGGACGGCGAGGACCTGCCGGCCCAGGGAAAGCGCGCGGACAACGACGAACAGGCCGATCCCGAGGGCGACGATGCTGTCCCAGATCGACGCTCCGGTCACGGCTATTAGTAGCCCGGCCACCAGGACCCCGACCGAACTGGCCGTATCGGCGACCACCTCGAGGTAGGCACCCTTGACGTTCAGGCTCTCGCCGGCACCAGCGCGCAACATCAACAGCACCGCGACGTTCAGCACGATTCCGATGGCTCCGACGATGAGGATGGGCTGCGCTGCGATTTCAGCCGGTGACCCGAGGCGCCCCACCGCGGCGATGAATACGAAGGCAGAGGCCCCGAGCATGAGAAGCACCGCAAGCAAAGAGGCGAAGACCTCCGCGCGGTAGGACCCGTACGTACGTCGCCCGGTCGTGTCCACCCGAGTGGCGATCCGGGTGGCCAAGAGCGCGGCACCCAGAGCAACGACATCCGCGGCCATGTGCCCGGCGTCGGAGATCAGGGCCAAGGAGCCCGAGAGAACGCCGTAGACCAGCTCCACCACGAAGAACGCGGCGATCAGCCCGAAGGCCAGAGCCAGCCGCCACCGATGGCGTTCCCCCGCATGTCCTACGGCGGGGTGCGCTGCGTGGCCCATCGTTCGAGATTATGCGCATACCCAGTGAGGCGAGCGCGCCATCCGGGTTTTGTCGGGGCTCGCCATTAACGTCCCAGGCATGCGCCTGCTGCACACGTCTGACTGGCATATCGGACGGTCCCTGCACGGCGCCGACTTGCTTGCCGACCAAGAGCGCGTCCTCACCGGTCTAGCGGACCTGATCCGGGCCGAATCCGTTGACGTGGTGCTCGTGTCCGGGGACATCTACGACCGGGCAATCCCACCGGCGGCTGCCATCGCGGTCCTGGACTGCGTACTCACAACGTTGCGAGCCACCGGCGCGCAGGTGGTCATCACGCCCGGCAACCACGACTCCTCGATCCGCCTCGGGTATGCCGCCGGTCTGCTGGCCGCCAACGGTGTGCACCTACGCACGAACGTCGAACGACTGGCCGAGCCGGTCATCGTCGAGGACGAGCACGGCCCGGTTGGAATCTACGGAATCCCCTATCTCGAACCTGATCTCGTCAAGGCCAGGCTCGGCGTTGCGCAGGCGAAGGGGCACACCGACGTATTACGCGCCGCCATGGATCGGATTCACGACGACCGACTCCGCCGCGGCTTGAGCCGGACGGTCGTTCTGGCCCATGCCTTCGTAGCCGGCGGCGCGAAGGGGGACAGCGAGCGCGACATCACTGTCGGCGGCGTCGAGGTCGTACCTGCCGAGGTGTTCTCTGGAGTCACCTACGTAGCCCTCGGGCACCTGCACCGGCCGCAGCAGATCACGAACGCGATCCACTACTCGGGCTCCCCGTTGGCGTACTCCTTCCCCGAGGCTGATCAGGTGAAGTCGGTCAAGGTTGTCGATATCGACGCCGACGGCCTGACTGGTGTCGCCATCCATGACCTCGACCGCCCCAGGGAATTGGTGACCCTGACCGGCACGCTGGACGAGCTGTTGACCGATCCCGCCCTCCAAGTGCATGTCGAGGACTACGTCAGCGCACGATTGGTGGACAGCACCCGCCCCCTGGATGCCATGCGCCGGCTGCGCGAGCACTTCACCTTCTGCGTGCACCTGGACTGGACTCCGGGCACGCGCGCCGTCACCGATACCCGTACCTACGTGGACCGGATCGTCGGTCGCTCCGACCTGGCAATCACCACGGACTTCGTGCAGCACGTACGCGGTACGCCTGCGACGCCGGCAGAAACCGATCTTCTCTGCGCGGCGCTGGCCGCAGGCCGTGCCCACGAGAGCTGCTCGTGAGAGTCCATTCGCTGTCGGTGACGGCGTTCGGCCCGTTTGCGGCAACCGTGCTGGTGGATCTGGATGCCCTGAGCCGGGATGGGCTCTTCCTGCTCTGCGGCCCGACCGGAGCGGGCAAGACGTCATTGCTGGATGCGATCGCTTTCGCGCTGTACGGCCGGGTGCCCGGCGCACGCGGTCAGGAGAAGCGGCTGCGCAGCGACCACGCCGACCCGCGGATCCGTACCGAAGTCGTCTGCGACCTCACGCTGCGCGGGGAGCGGGTCCGGATCACCCGCCGCCCCGAGCAGGAACGCCCCAAGGCTCGCGGCAGCGGTACGACGAAGGATCAGGCACTGCTGCATGTGCAGCGTCAGGTCGGCGGAATCTGGGAACCGGTCAGCATCCGGCTGGACGAGGGCGGCGAGTATCTGCGTGATCAGGTCGGTTTGAGCGCCGAGCAGTTCTGGCAGGTGGTGCTGCTGCCCCAGGGGGAGTTTGCGGAATTCCTGCGTGCCGAGCCCGATCAGCGAGCCAGAGTGCTCGAAACACTCTTCGACGCGAGCCGATTCTCCGACGTGGAGGACTGGCTCGCCGAACATGCCCGCGCGACCGCGGCCGCGCTGGCTGTTGCCGAGGAATCGGTGGACCGGCTGCTGCATCGGGTCGAGCAGGTAGCCCGATCACCTTCGGCTTCCCTGGCCGAGGTGGAGGTCTTGTCCAGGCCCGCGACCGAGGACCCGGAGCAGGTTCAGCCGTACGTGGCCAGCCAGCTGGCCCGAGCGCAAGCCCTCTTGCAGATCGCGGAGGCTGAAGACGCCGCGACCCAGACCGCACTCGACACAGCCGAGAACGGCCGTGATCGGGCGAGGCGCGCAGTGCGCGCGGTGGATCGGCTGCTCGCCGCCTGCCGAACGCGGGACTCTCTCGCCAACCGCGCTGAGTCCCTTACCGAGCACCGGCAGCGGCTGGCAGCAGCGACGTTCGCCGAGCCCCTTCGGTCTTTGCTGGAGGCCGACGCAGCTGAGTGGAGCCACCTGCGGCAGGCGGCCAATGAACTCAGCGACACCTACGTCCTGTTGACGGGCCTCGACGTCGGCGAGCTTTGCCCGGTGCGGCTGCACCCCGCTCACGGCGGCGGAGGCTCTGCTGAGCTGGACGGAGACTCTGCTGGCCTGAACCTGGACCTGGTGCTGGTGACCGGCTCCGGAAAAGCGGCGGTCGAGCTGCGACGGTGGAGCAGGAGCCTGCGTGACGAGGTGGCCCGCATTTCTGATCGCATGACAGAACTCGACCGCGTCGTCGCCGACGAACAGAGGCTGGCCGACCTGATCGAGAGACAGGCGGGTCGGCAGTCAGCACTTGACGAACTCGAGGTGGTGCAAGGACGGATCGCACCGGGGCTGGTTGATCTCGAACACCGCCGTGACGCGGCACGGTTGTCGGCTGCTGGAGCGAAGCATGCAGCCCAGGCGTTGAGCGTGGCCCAGATTCGGGTGCAGGCGGCTACGCGAGCCAAGGAGTTGACCACGCTCATCTCAGCTGCCAAGGCCGAGCAGCTGAAGGCTGAACGTAAGACCTTGACGGCGAAGGCCGAGTGGCTCTCGCTTCGGGAAGCCAGGCTCGCCGGCATCGCAGCCGAGCTCGCCGCCCGCCTGGCAGACGGTCAGAACTGCCCTGTGTGCGGCTCGATCGAGCATCCAGTCCCTGCCCAACCAACGCGGACGGTGGTGACGGCGAGCGACGAGCGGGCCGCAGCCGATCTGCATGAGAGCCTGGCGCAAGCCAGCCAAGAGGCGACTGAACGCATGACCGCGTTGTGCGGGGAATTCGAGGTGTGCTCCTCGCTGACCTCTGGTGCCACGCTGACGGCCGTACGCAAGGAGCTTGCGGCCGCCCTGAATGCCGAGGCGACTGCTCGCGCCGCTGTCGAGCACCTGCCGGCCCTGATCGCCGAACGCGCTGACCTCCTGGCCGGACAACGCGAACTCACGCAACAGATCACGAAAATGATCGAGGAGCAGAGCGCAGACCGAGCGGCGGCCAAGGAGCTCCGCAGCCGGGTTCACTCCGGTCGGCTTCGGTTGGACAAGGCACGAGGAGAAGACGAGTCCCTGCTCCTTCGACGGGACAGGCTGGCCGCACTCGCTGCCGCCGCCGAAGCCGTCGAGCAGGCGTGGGCCATCTACGCGCAGACCCGTGCGGTGGCTGCCGCCACCAGGACCCGGCTCGACGACCGGTTGCTGCGCTCGGACTTCGCCGGTCCGCAGACAGCCATGGATGCGCTTCTCGATGAGGGGATTCGCAACGACCTTGCATCGGGGATCCGGGAGTACGAAGACGCGACAACCCGCGCGAGCGCGGAGCTCACCGCGGCGACCGAGGAACTGCACATCGCGTTGTCCAAGCTGACGATCGGCGGCCTCGACGCGGCATTGCCGGGGAAAGATCCGCAGGCCCAGGAGGTCATGGAGTTGGCCAAGCGGCTGCGCGAGGTCCGTATCGCGCACGAGCAAGAGCACTCGGCCGCCGTGCGGGCCCGCGATCGGGCGGTGGGTGCGCTCAGCCGGGCGCGAGCGAACCGAGGTCAGCTCGGCGAGCTGGAGGTGTTGCTCGATCAGGCGGTAGCCGAATGTTCGCCGTTGCGCGGAGCCGGGGCCCAAGCCGGCGCGCTTGCTGCCCTGGTTGCGGGGGCGGGCGCCAACGTGAAGAAGATGCGGCTGCGTTCGTACGTCCTTGCGGCACGGCTGGAGCAGGTGGCCGCTGCTGCCACGGCGCGGCTTCGCCAGATGTCGAGCGGTCGGTACGGATTCGTGCACTGCGACGATCTCCGCGGTGGTAACCGGCGTAGCGGCTTGAGCGTGGACATCCTCGACAGTCACACCGGCACCCAGCGACCGACCAAGACCTTGTCGGGTGGCGAGAGCTTCATGGCTGCACTGGCCCTCGCGTTGGGACTTGCCGATGTTGTCACCGCGGAATCCGGCGGCATCACCTTGAACACCCTGTTCGTCGACGAGGGCTTCGGTGGACTGGATCCAGACTCCTTGGACGCGGTGATGACTGTGCTCGACGAGCTACGCCAGAGCGGTCGGGTGGTCGGCATCGTGAGCCACGTCGAGGAGCTGCGCACCCGGGTGCCGATGCAGCTGCATATCCAAACCAGCCCGCACGGGTCGACCCTGGAGCTCGGCGATGTCCTGGATGAGCCCGTCAGCTCACGGTTGGCCAGCTGACCGGCAGGCTTTCTCACGAGGGAGCGGCCGACTGGCGCCGCGCGGATGGCCCAAACGCACCGCCCAATTGATGTGAGTGAACTGTCTCGGAAGGAAAGATCATGAACTGGACACTGGAAGTCATCGTGTTGCCCGTGACCGACGTGGATCGGGCCAAAGCGTTCTACCTGGACAAGGTGGGCTTCCACCTCGACCACGACGCCTCGCCTGACCCGGCCATTCGCGTCGTGCAGCTCACCCCGCCCGGGTCGGGATGCTCGATCTGCATCGGTCCGGAGATCGAGGGCGCGGTACCGGGTTCGGTCAAGGGGCTTCAGATCGTCGTGCCGGACATCGACGCAGCGCGGGCGGAACTACTCGAACGAGGAGTGGAGGTCGGCGAGATCGTGAAGTACGGGGACATGGACGGGGGGAAGTTCGTGTACTTCAGCGACCCGGATGGCAATCAGTGGGCGGTGCAAGAGATCAGGGCTCGCGCGTAAGCGGCGTACGCCGGACGAACCAGCCCCGCCCGTTCATCTGCAACACCAACTCCTCGCCGCGGTGCATCTGCCATAGCAGGAACACGGTGCCCAACGCAGGAGAGCGCGAGGAGGGCTGTGCGTCGGTGACGGTCAGCACGGCGCTGAGCTCGTCACCGGCATACACCGGGGCCAGCCATCGCAGGTTCTCCATTCCCGGGGAGGTGTCCGCATTGGCCCGCGAAAGCACGCGGTCGACGTACATCCGCATCAGGGCGCTGACCGTGAAGAACCCACTGGCGATCAGTTGGCCCCAGCGCGAGGCCTCCGCCCGGGCTCGGTCCACGTGGTACCACTGTGGATCGAAGCGCTGGGCGAAGGCGATCATCTCGGCTTCGTCGATCACCAGCGTCCCCAGGTCAAACGTCCGGCCCGGAGTCAGGTCCTCGAAATGGAGCGTCTCTGATGAAGGCACGTGCACCACGGTGGCAGATCGGGATCAGAACGCCCTACGCAGTCCAACCACGCAGGGCCCAACCCTGCGCCGCGGCGAACCCGGCGACCACGAGTGCCTGGGCCGCGATCCAGAGGCTGCCGATCAGCGTCGGGGACAGGGCCCCGACGGCTAGCACCGACAGGCTGGCTGCAACCCAGACCAGGTTGGCCACGATGATCGTTCGGGCGGCTGCCCGCGCAGGGGTCGCTCGCCGAGCTGCGATCCCAACCGCGATGCCGTACGCGATAAGGAAAGCCCCGATGAGACGGAGCAGGTCTGCCGGGGCTCCGAGCAGCGTCTCCAGCGGGCCGGCCAGCAACACGTACGCGAGTCCGTTCACGCCGGTGACCACTGCGTCGAGGTCAAGGAATTGGCGTAGCCGCCGGACCGCGGAGGGAGCGGATGTGGGGGCGAGCGTGCTCATGGACGTCTCCTTCAATCGTCGGGTAGCTGTCAAAGACACGATGACGATCGAAGGTAATGGTGTCGATTACCTCTGAGGTAATGCTCTGAGCCGATCAGCCGTGGCCGCATCTGCCGGGAAGAACGACTCGATGGACAGTTCCGAGGCGGTGATCTCGATCGCCGTACCGAAGGTCGTGATCATGCTGATGAAGGACAGCTCGCCGATGCTGGATCGGATTCGGACCGGAAGGGCGATAGATGTGTCAGTCGGCGTGACCTCGCTCTGTGGGGCATCGCGTGGATCCGGATACTGCCGGCATTCCTCCAGGAGGCTGCTCAGTACGGAGTCACTGGTCAACGCCACCTGCCGGGCGAGTCGGTGCAGGAGATGGGATCGCCACTGGCCGAGATTCAGGATCCGGGGGGCCAACCCGCGGGGATGCAGTCCGGCTCGATACACATTCACCGGCGGGACCAGCAGCGCGGGATCGACGCCCTCGATGAGAAAGCCGATGCCGGCATTCCCAGCCACGATGTTCCAGTGTCGATCGACCACCACCGCCGGGTATGGCTCATGGGCGCGCAGGACCGTGTCGATGGCCTCACGAATCGGACCCATAGAGGCGTCGTCGAGGGAGCGCTCGGGATGCTGCGGTGCAAATCCGGCGGCCAGCAGCAGGGTGTTCCGCTCGCGCAACGGAACCTCGAGGTGCTCGGCCAGCAGTTCGACCATGTCGGGACTGGGTCGCGATCGGCCGGTCTCGACGAAGCTGAGATGACGGGCAGAGATGCCCGCCTCGATCGAGAGGTCGAGTTGGCTGCGCCTACGGCGCAACCGCCAGTCGCGCAGCAGGACGCCGACGGCTGCCTCGTGTGTCCGGGCAGGCATGCGCTCAACCTAGCCAGCGGGCCGCAGCGCGGCACTTACCTCTGAGGTCATGGCGCTGCGCCACGTGCCAGCGTCAGGCGCGGACGGCGTCAGCAGCGATCTTCAGATCCTCGACCAGGGCGCGGAAGGCGGCCTCGCGATCGTCACGGGCCCGCAGGATCGACGAAGGGTGGACCGTCACCATGAACCGGCGCTCCCCGAGGGGCGTCTCCCGGAGGAGAATCTCACCGCGCTGCTTGGTGACCTTGATGCCCGGACCGAGCACTGACCGGGCGGCGGTCGCGCCCATCGCCACGATCAGTTCCGGGTCGACCTCCAACAGTTCGGCGTCCAGCCAGGGCTTACACGCGACTAGGTGGACCAGGTCCGGCTTCTCGTGGATCCGGCGTTTGCCCCGCGTGCTGAACCGAAAGTGCTTGACCGCGTT
>JALZIX010000421.1 GCA_030860025.1 Actinomycetota bacterium | reverse complement strand
CGCCGATCGACAGCTGCGGCTTGGCCTGTCCGGACAGCCTTGCGGCCCGGCCGCCGGCGAGCACGATCGCGTCATACTCGCCGGCCATAGAGGCCAGGCTAATCACGACCGGCCGACCGGTGGCGGTGACCGCACTAACCTCGACGGTATGGCTCGGCTGACCAGCCGTCGTTCGATGCTACGAATCCGCGACGGCGCGCGTACGACGCGGACCGACGAACTTGTCGCCGAAGAGCCCCTCGAGATCCGGATCGCCGGCAGGCCGCTGGCCGTCACCATGCGTACCCCCGGTGCCGACTGGGACCTCGTGCACGGGTTCCTTGCCACCGAAGGCGTGATCCACGGGCCGGCGGACATTCGCACGCTGCGGTACTGCGACAGCGTGGACGACACCGGTCGCAACACCTACAACGTGAGCGATGTAGAGCTGGCCGACGGGATCGCGGCACCCGACCCATCTGTCACCCGGAACTTCTATACGACCAGTTCCTGTGGCATCTGTGGCAAGGCAAGCATCGATGCGGTCACCCTCGATTCTCCGTACGACCTGCACAGCGACCGGACACCGGTGAACCTGGACGTGGTGCTCCAGTTGCCGGACAGGCTCCGGGCCGCGCAAGAACTCTTCGGCAGGACCGGCGGCCTGCACGCCGCGGGGATCTTCAGCTCGACGGGCGAGCTGCTCGTTGCGCGCGAGGACGTGGGTCGGCACAACGCGGTGGACAAGGTCATCGGAGCGATGGTCCGCGAGGACCGGCTGCCGCTGACCGGTGTCATCCTGATGGTTTCGGGACGCGCTTCGTTCGAGCTGACCCAGAAAGCCCTGCTGGCCGGAATCCCCACGCTGGCTGCGGTGTCAGCGCCGTCGTCACTTGCCGCCGATCTTGCCGAGGAGGTCGGCATGACGCTGATCGGCTTCGTTCGCGGTTCGGGCTGCAACGTCTACACCGGCCAATCCCGCGTCACCTGACGTTCAGTGGTCGCCGCCGCGGAGTTGGCTGAGGATGTGCTCGAGCAGCGGGCCCAGCACGGCAAGCCCGTCGCGCACTCCGCCGGTCGACCCGGGCAGATTGACCACCAGCGATCGCCCGGCGACTCCGACGAGCCCGCGGGAGATCACCGCGTACGGCGTCTGGTCTTGCCCGTAGCGACGCAGCGCCTCGGCCAGCCCAGGCACCTCGCGATCCAGTACGTCCGCGGTCGCCTCCGGGGTCACGTCGGTGGGCGACAGGCCGGTACCACCAGTCGTGACGATCAGCTCGGCGCCTGACTCGACCGCCGCACGCAGGGCCGCCGTCAGCATGTCCGAATCGTCCGGCAGCACCTCCGGACCGCTCACCGTGCACCCCAGTTCCGCCAGACCGTTGGCGAGCACCTGACCGCTGCGGTCCTCATAGACTCCGGCGCTTGCCCGGTTCGACGCGGTGATGACATGGGCGCGAGTGCCCGAGCGAAGCTCAGCCATCGACCGACTCCGCCGGCCGCGCCCAATCGCCGGACTTGCCCCCCGTCTTGGTGAGAAGTCGCACACTGGCGATCTCGGCGGTCTTGTCTACCGCCTTGACCATGTCGATCACGGTCAGTGCGGCCACCGAGACCGCGGTCAGCGCTTCCATCTCGACCCCCGTGCGGTCGGCGGTACGTACAGTCGCGGTGATCTCGACGCTGTCGTCGGCGACCGTCAGGTCCACCGACACGGCGTGCAGGGCCAGCGGATGGCACAGAGGGATCAAATCCGGCGTTCGCTTGGCGCCCTGGATGCCGGCGATCCGAGCGGTGGATAAGGCATCACCCTTGGGTACGCCCTCGCCGCGCAGCAGCTCCACCACCTCGGCGCTGACCACCACGCGCCCGACCGCTGTTGCCGTCCGTACGGTCACTGCCTTGGCCGTGACGTCGACCATCCGCGCCGCTCCGCTTTCGTCCAGATGCGTCAGCCTGGGTTCCTGCTCACTCAAGAGTGTTGGACTCCTTCCAATAGCCAGACTTCCACCTCGTCACCGGCGGCCATCTTCTCGACGTCCTCCGGGATGACGACGAGGCAGTTGGCCCGGGCGAGGTGCGCGAGCAGATGCGAGCCCGGCCCGCCCACCTGGCTCACGTTGCCGCCGTCGAAGTAGCCGCGCAGGAACTGCCGCTTTCCGGCCGGCGACACGACGTCAGCGGCGAGCCTGGCCTTGGGCCGGGGTCGGTCGGGGTGCGGGAGACCCATCGCGGCGCGCAACGCCGGCCGGACGAAGACCTCGAAAGACACGAACGCACTCACCGGATTACCGGGCAGGGTGACCACCGGTACGTCACCGACCCGGCCCCAACCCTGCGGTCCACCGGGTTGCATCGCAACCTTGCCGAAGCACACCGTGCCCAGGTCGGTGAAGGCGTCCTTGACCACCTCGTAGGCGCCGGCACTGACGCCGCCGGACGTGATCAGGAGATCCGCCTCAGCCGTCTCCTTCTCGACCGTGGCCAGGAACTCGGCAACGTCATCCGGCACGAAGTGCACGCCCCGGGCGTGGGCTCCCGCGTCTTCGATCGCGGCGCACAGCAAGGCTGTGTTGGACTCGTAGATCTGACCCGGCAACAGGGTCGTACCGGGTTCGACCAACTCGCTGCCGGTGGACAGGACGACCACCTGCGGCCGGCGGTGGACCGGCAGTCCGGCTTGTCCGATAGCAGCGGCCAGCCCGAGTTGGGCCGGATGCAGAACCGTCCCAGACGTCAAGGCGATATCCCCGGCTGCGAGGTCCTCGCCGATCGAGCGGATGTGCGCTCCAGTCGTTGGCGCGGTGTCGATGGTGACCCGGTCGGTGCGCGCATCGGTCTGCTCCACGGGGACGATGGCGTCGGCGCCGGGGGGCAGCAAGGCGCCGGTCATGATCCGCTGGGCGGTGCCGCGCTCCAGCGGGGCCACCGACGTACGGCCGGCGGGGATGTCGTCAACGACCGGCAGCGTCGTTGGTATGGCGGTCACGTCGGCGGATCGAACGGCATACCCGTCCATCGCGGAGTTGTCGAACGGCGGCAGCGCAGTCACCGCCGCGACGTCCTCGGCCAGAACCAGGCCTTGCGCCTGGGGTAGCGCAACGACAGCCATCGGCATCAGCGGGAGCAATTCGGCGATGGCGGCTCGGTGATCCTCGACGGTGCGCACGCCCTGATCCTGTCACCAGCCCGGGTGCGTGCGAGGAACCTCAGGGTGACTGGATAAGTCCGATCGTCGTGACTAGCTGGGCAACGGCGGGATCTCCGGCGGGGACGAGGCCGGGTTCTCGGCAAGCCGGCGGAACAGTTCGGCGATTCCGGCGTCCAACTGAGCGTCTCGCCCGGCTGCGTAGTCAGCAGGGGTCATCGGGACCTCGTTGTCCGGATCGACGCCGTAGTTCTCGACCGAGAACCCAGGGCCCTTGATCCAGGTCGCGTACCGCGGCTGGGTCACCGAGGTGCCGTCGACCAGGGTGAACCGCATGTCGATCCCCACGACACCACCCCAGGTACGGACGCCGATCACCGGGCCGACGTTGAGCCCCTTGGCCATCGCCGAGACGATGTCCCCGTCCGAGCCCGACCACTGGTTGGCCAGGAACACCACCGGCCCGCGCGGCGCCTGCTCGGGATAAGTCTCAGGAGCACGGTGCCGTCCCAGCTGATAGGCCTGCACCCGGCGGGCGAGCCGCTCGATGACCAGCTGGCTGGTGTGTCCGCCGCGGTTGTATCGGACGTCGACGATCAGGCCCTCACGCCGCGTTGCCACCTCCAGATCACGGTGCAGCTGGGCCCAACCCGCGGCCATCATGTCCGGGATGTGCAGGTACCCGAGCCGCCCCTCCCCGTGCTCGTCCACGTAGGACCGGCAGCTGGCGACCCAATCCTGATAGCGCAACGGCTCTTCGTCGGCCAGCGGGAGCACGGCGACCCGGCGTACCGGCCGGTCGTCGGCGGACCGCACGGTCAACTCGACGATTTTGTCGCCCGCACCGGAGAGGAGGGCCGATGGCCCCTGCTCGTGAGGAACGTCTCGACCGTCCACCGCGAGGATGGCGTCGCCCTCTCGTACGGCCACTCCGGCGGCCCGCAACGGTGAGCGGGCCCGCGGATCCGATGACTCACCCGGCAGGATCCGGACGACTCGCCAGGTGCCGTCCTCGTCGCGGCGCAGGTCGGCGCCGAGCAGGGCGACTCGCTCGCCCGCCGCGGATGGGGACTCGGGCGGAATCACGTACGCGTGCGAGGTGCCGAGTTCGCCGTTCACCTCCCACAGGAGGTCGACCAGGTCGTCGTGGCTGCCGAGCCGGGACACCAACGGCCGGTATCTGGTCACTACCGCGTCCCAGTCGATGCCGTTCATGTCCGCGCGCCAGTAGTGGTCACGCATGAGGCGGGCCGCCTCGTCGTACATCTGGTGCCACTCGGCCGGTCGATCGACCTCGTGCCGGATCCGCTCCAGATCTACGGTCACCCGATCGGGATCGTCGTCCTCCTTGACCTCCCGATCGGCCGGTAGGACGAGCAGGGCGTCCTCGTCTCGTACGACCACCCGCGAGCCGTCCCCGCTCGGTTCGAACGAGTCGACCTCCGCCCGGAGGACGACCAGGCTCCGTTTCGCGAAGTCGAAGCGCTCCAGCGTCGGGCGGGGAGCGGGGTCGGAAAGCTTCGCCCGGTCGACGCCCAACACGCCCGACGGGGTGCGCCGAAGCCAGAGCACGGCGTCGCCGGCCACCCGTAGATCCTCGTAGTGCCCGGCGGCCACCGGGAACGCCACGATCCGCTCCTCCAGACCGTCCGGGTCGACCCGGGTCTGTGGTGGCGCAGGTGGCTCAGCCGTCGCGGACGGACCCGCGGCCGCCTTCGCGTCTGCCTTGCCGAAGCCCCAACCGGTGACGCTGGGACCGAAGGGGACCGGATCCTGCGCGGCCAGCGGCATCAGGTACGGGCGGGTCCCGGACGGAAAGGTCATCTCGAACGCGTGCACGTCATAGACCGGGTCGAAAGTTCGGGTCGACAGAAAGGCCAGATAGCGCCCATCAACGGTGAACGCCGGACAGAAGTCCCGGAACCGTCCGCTGGTCGCCCGCACGATCTCACTGGTTGGCAGGCCCTTGTCGATCCCGGCCAGGTAGAGCGCTGCCGAGCGCTGGCCATGCGGCTGACTCCAGGCAAGCCATCTACCGTCAGGTGAGAATGTCAGCCCCTCCGGCTCACCATCGTTCGCTCGGGCGATTTCGTGCACCCGGCCGGAGGCGGCCTCGACGATTCGGACCCGACCGTCATGACTGATCACCGCGACCGTCTCGCCGGTGGGGTGTGCGGCAAGATGCAGGACCCGGCCCAGGTCCCCGGCCGCGATCCGGCGTCGGTCCTGCGCCCCGTCGAGCGAGGCGATCTCCAGGGCGTCCTCACCTTCGGCGTCCGTCGCCCAGACCGCGAGTCCGGTACGGCCGAGCAGCGCGGGCTCGCGGATGCGCACGCCAGGCTCGGCGGACAGGGCGCTGGCCGGCCCCTCGCGGTGGGTGAGCCGGTAGGCACAGCCACGAACCTCCACGACACTCGCCGTCGCCTCGTGATCGGGCGCAATGGCGCCGAGTGCCTCGGCTGCCGGTAAGGGCCACGGCTGGTCGACAGCCGACGCGGTGCCCAGTGTGATGTCCAGCCGGCGAGCGCGCCCGGCTGCGGGGTCGATCAGGCCGGCGGCGTCCAACACGTACACCTCGCCCAGCGCGTGGTAGACGATCCGCTGTCGATCGGTGGACGGATTGCGCACGTACCCCTCGGCCTCGGTGTGATCGGTGTGCCGACGCAGCTGCTCACCGGCCGCGTCGACGGAGTAGAGGTTGCCGATTCCCTCGTGGTCGCTGACGAACACGATGCGGTCACCGATCCACATCGGCCAGGCCAGGCCCGCGGTCAGTTCCGGCAGCAGCCGCCGCCAATCCCCGCTCCCCTCCGGATCCAGCCACAGCTGCGGCGCGGTGCCACCCCGGTAGCGCTTCCATTGCGCAGGCTCGCGCGTCCAGGCGCTGCACAGCACGAGCGCGCCGTCCGGACCCCAGGTCAGCGCCGAGGCCGGTCCGTGTGGCAGTCGGTCCACCTCGTAGTCGAGGGAAACGGCGCGCAGCCAGTGGTCCCGCAGCGTGCTCTCCCCGGCCGGGGAAGCGACCAGCACGCGACCGTCGGGGGTCCAGCCGACGACCTTGGTGTGTGGGTTGCCCCAGTACGTCAGCCGGCGGATCGCACCGCCACCGATGGGCGCGGTGACGACCTCGGGATGGCCGTACCGGCGCGACGTCCAGGCCAGGTGTGCGCCGTCGGGGGAAAAGCGTGGGTTGCCCGGCGGGGCGCCGTCGGTGGCAAGGCACCAGGCGCGGCCGCCATCCGACGGGGCCAGCCAGATCGCATCGGCCGCCACCAAGGCGAGGAGGTCCCCGGACACTGCCGGGAATCGCAGATAGGGACGATCGGTCACAGCGAAGACGTTAGTTGCCATGTCTGTCGCTTTTCCCGGGAACTAGGGTGTGGCGCGTGGGCACGGGGCGGCAGATCGCGGTACGGCGGAGGCGGCGACGCAGGGATCTGGTGACCGGCTTCCTGGCGCCACTCCTTAGCGTTGTCCTGCTGAGCGGATGTACGTCCTTGGTCCCCGGTGCGGCCACGCCCGCCCCGATCGAGGAGACGACGGCCGCGCCTACGACGGCCGACCCCACGCCGGCCCCGGAGGTGGGCGAGGGCACGATCGTCGAGTCACACCGGATCGCCGGGGCAACCGTGCAGCCTCAGTTCATCTTCCCGGAACTCGACGACTCGTGCTTCCCCACGACGCCGGTCATCCGTGCCGAGGGCCTTGAGTTCACGATCTTCGCCGAGGGGACGGCGACCGGGACCTACACGAAGTACGGCTTCGTCGCGGGATTCTCCAGCTGTCGGCGGGAAACCGACGGGCCGCGTAGCGCGATCGCTTTCGCCGCCGAGATGTCCGACCGCGACTCGGCAATCGTGGCGGCCGAGGAACTCGCGACGAACTTCGTGGACATCAACGGCGGCGAGCGAGTCGAGATCCCCGGCTTCGAGAGTCTCCCAGCTGTCTCGCAAACCGACGTGGTCGACGGCGAGGATCGGATCACCCTCGAGGTGCTGCAGCCGGTCGGGCGGATGCTGGCCTACTTCTACTACACCGACAACGATCTCGAGCGTGCGCAGCGTGATCTGGGGGAGTTGCTCGAAGAACAGCGGCAACTGCTGGGGGACTTCGAACCCACTCCGCAGGACGAGATCGCCGACCTCGATCCGGACCCGTACGACCTGGCCCGCCGCACGGCCACCCCACCTGGCGAGCTTGACCTGTTCACCGGCAGCTTCGACCTGGCGGGCTATCTGCATCTGGCCATCGACCCGCAGCTCGAGGAGCAACTCCTGCCCGAGAACGGATTCGTCGGCCTCTACAACCAGAGCAGCTACGACGAGGCGACCGCTGCCGCCTATCAGTTCCAGACCTACGAGCTCGGCTCGCAGGACGAGGCCGACGCCGTATTCGCCCAGTTCACCAGAATCGAGCAGGAGGAGTTCACCGACCGGGTGCAGTTCAACGTCCCCGAGGACGCGACCATCCCCTGCTTCTACATCCCGGCCACCGAGCCAGGCGGAAAGGTCTACCAACGCTGCTACAGCCGGGTGGGTCCCTACCTCGGCCTGACCGACGTCTTCGCCGTCGTCGACCCGGCCGACATCGCGGCGATCCGCGGCTACGTGCAGCAACAGATCCAGTTGATGTCGGCGCCCTGATCGCGTTTGGCTGCCGGACCGCGAGGCCCCGGCTTTGCCGCTCCCGCCGACAGCCGGTATCGTTGCTTGTTGGCGCACGAGCCACCGGAACCACGAGCCAACGGAACTAGGTGCAGCCGCGTCAGACACCAAGTGATCCGCCGACGCCCACAGGCATGTGCCAGCGCGGACCAGCAGGAACGACAGATATGAAGGCAGGACCGTGCGCACGTACAGCCCCCGCCCGGGCGAGGTCGATCGCCAGTGGCACATCATCGATGCCACCGACGTCGTACTCGGTCGCCTGGCCAGCCAGGTAGCTGTGCTGTTGCGCGGCAAGCACAAGCCCGAGTTCGCTCCGCATGTCGATGTCGGCGACTTCGTCGTGGTGATCAACGCCAGCAAGATCGCGCTGACCGGCAACAAGCGGACCGACAAGATCGTTTATCGGCACTCCGGTTATCCCGGCGGCCTCAAGCAGCGCCCGGTGGGTGACCTGCTCGCCGCTCGGCCGGAGCGGGTCATCGAGACCGCCGTCAAAGGCATGCTTCCGCACAACACGCTCGGTCGGAAAATGCTGACCAAGCTCAAGGTGTACGGCGGGCCGAGCCACCCCCACACCGCCCAGAGCCCGGAACCCTTCGAGATCAAGCAGGTTGCCCAGTGACCGCCGTACTTCCCGACAAGCCGGTCCAGACCGTTGGCCGGCGCAAGCAGGCCATCGTCCGGGTCCGGCTGGTGCCCGGCACCGGCCAGTTCAAGCTGAACGGCCGCTCCCTGCCCGAGTACTTCCCGAACAAGCTGCATCAGCAGCTGATCCTCGAGCCGCTCGTCATCCTCGACCGGGTAGGCAGCTACGACATCGTTGCCCTGCTGCACGGTGGCGGCGTGACCGGACAGGCCGGCGCGCTGCGGTTGGCCATTGCCCGCGCTCTGGTCGTCCTGGACGAGGACGACCGTTCAGCGCTGCGTAAGGCCGGATTCATGACTCGTGACCCGCGGGCAAAGGAACGCAAGAAGTACGGCCTGAAGAAGGCCCGCAAGGCGCCTCAGTACTCCAAGCGCTAGACCAGCACGGATGGGTCGGCTCTTCGGTACCGACGGCGTTCGGGGGCTGGCCAACCGCGAGCTGACGCCTGAACTCGCGTTGGCCGTCGCACTCGCCGCGGCCGAGGTATTAGCCCGGCGAGATGTATCCCGCCGGCCGGTTGCTCTGGTCGGCCGCGACTCGCGAGCCAGCGGCGAGATGCTCGAGGCGGCTGTGGTCGCCGGATTGACCAGCGCCGGCGCTGATGTCGTCCGCTGCGGAGTCATCCCGACGCCCGGCCTGGCCTTCCTCACTGCGGATTCCGGGGCCGACCTGAGCGTGATGCTGTCGGCCAGTCACAACCCGATGCCCGACAACGGTCTGAAGCTGTTCGCCCGCGGTGGTCACAAGCTGCCCGACGACATCGAGTTGGCCATCGAAGAGCTCGTCCGGCGCCCCTCCGGCATCCGCGCGCGACCGGTGGGCGCGGACATCGGTCGGGTGCGCGACGACGTCCTGGGCGGGGCCCGCTACCGCGAGCATCTGCTCTCCGTGTTGCCGGAGCGGCTGGACGGACTCACCATCGTCGTCGACTGCGCGAACGGCGCCGCCGCGCACCATGCTCCACGGGTCTACGCCGATGCGGGGGCGACCGTGCAGGCCATCGGTAATGAACCCGATGGGCTCAACATCAACGATGGCTGTGGATCGACCCACCTGGGGCCGCTGCAGCAGGCGGTCGCGGAGTTAGGCGCCGACCTGGGGCTCGGCCATGACGGCGATGCCGATCGTTGCCTCGCCGTCGACGCCAATGGCCAGATCGTCGACGGTGACGCAATCCTCGCGATCTGCGCCCTGGGAATGCATGAGGCCGGCCGACTTGCGCAGGACACCGTCGTGGCGACTGTGATGAGCAATCTGGGCTTCCGGCACGCGATGGCGGCGGCCGGGATCTCCGTGCTGACCACGGCGGTGGGGGATCGGTATGTCCTGGACGCCCTGCGCGACCACAAACTCTCCCTCGGTGGAGAGCAGAGCGGGCACGTCATCTTCCCCGAATACGCCAGTACCGGTGATGGCCTGCTCACCGGTCTGATGCTCGCTGCCCGGATGATCGCGACTGGGCGCAGCCTCGCGGAACTGGCCTCGGTCGTGACCCGACTTCCTCAGGTCCTGCTCAACGTTGCGGTGAGCGACCGGCTCGCGGTCGCCGAGTCTGAGGCCGTCGCCATCGCCGTCAACGCTGCCGAGGCCGAACTGGGCGAAACCGGCCGGGTGCTGCTGCGTCCGTCGGGGACCGAGAATCTCGTCCGGGTGATGGTCGAGGCGCCGACGCAGGAGCAAGCCGACGCGGTCGCGCAGCGGCTGGCCGAGGTCGTGGCGCGCAGTTAGAGGGTGGCGTTGGCGACCGGTACGGCGAAGATCTCACACCAGATCAGCACGGTCACCGGCCCTGAGCCGGCGTCCGGAAGCGCACCAGCCGGAATCTCGTAGTTCTGATCGCCCTCGGTGCCCTTCAGGTCACCGAGCAGGGTTCCGCTGTCGGGGACAGCCACGTCGGCGCCCGCGATCACGTACACGTTGTAGTCCGGCCCGGCCTCGACGGAGAACTGCTCGAAGCGCACCAGCAGCGAGCCGTCCGCGAGTTCGATCAGCCGAGCCGTGCCGGCCGCAGCGTGGTCGATCCCGACAAAAGCTCCATTGCTCAACTCGATCGGCCCAGCCGGAGAGGGAGCGGGCGAGTCGGCCGACGGCTGCGACCGCTCCGACGCCTCAGCG
The DNA here is from genome assembly GCA_030860025.1 of Actinomycetota bacterium. Classification (GTDB taxonomy): domain Bacteria; phylum Actinomycetota; class Actinomycetes; order Mycobacteriales; family Geodermatophilaceae; genus JACCQS01. The sequence continues at coordinate 13,510 of JALZIX010000421.1, read as the reverse complement.
GTGGCCGTGCTGGGTGCTGACAGCCCCTCCGGGGCGGCCTCGTTCACCCTGCTCGGCGTGTACGAAGGCAGCACGGCGACGATGACTGCGACGAGCAAAGGCACGAGTCCGGCCAGCTGACCGGCCCATCCCCGCCCAGTCAAGCGGGCCACGCCGACCAGCAGCAGCAGGGTGAGCACGCCGGCACCGACGCCGAAAGCGATCGCGCGCCAGCTGCCGGCGCCGGAGATCACCGCACCTGTGTGGGTGAGAGCCCAGAACCCCACAAACGCCGCAAGGAGCGCGTACGGGAGCCATCCCCAGAGGGGCCAACGAACCTTGGGCTTCGTCGACGGACTGGTCATCTGATCAGCCTGCCACGGCGCGGGCCAGGGAGCCGTGACGTTCTGGTGACTACCCTGGGTGCATGTGCGGGATCATCGGATACGTCGGCGCCGCGTCGGCGCAGGACGTCGTTCTCGATGGCCTGCGCCGGATGGAATACCGCGGATATGACTCGGCCGGCATCGCTCTGGTCGGCTCACATGGCCTGGCGGTAGCGAAGAAAGCCGGCAAGCTGGCGAACCTGGAGAAGGTCCTCGCCGACCAGCCGCTTCCCTCGGCGACCACCGGAATGGGGCATACCCGGTGGGCTACCCACGGTCCGCCGGTCGACCGCAACGCCCACCCGCATGTCTGCGCGGACCACAAGGTCGCCGTCGTCCACAACGGCATCATCGAGAACTTCGCCGCATTACGCATGGAACTCGAACGAGCCGGAGTGGAGATGTCCTCCGACACCGACACAGAGGTCGTGGCTCACCTGATCGCTGCTGCATACGACGCGACGACCGAGCCCGCCAATGACCGGTTGGCTGCGGCCATGCGCTCGGTGTGCCAGCGGCTGGAAGGTGCCTTCACGCTGGTCGCCGTACACCGCGAGCACCCCGGCCAGGTCGTCGGCGCCAGACGCAACAGCCCACTGGTGGCCGGCATCGGGAACGGGGAGTACTTCCTCGGTAGTGACGTCTCCGCGTTCATCGCGCACACCAGGGACGCCCTCGAGTTGGGCCAGGACGAGGTAGTCACCCTCGACATCGATCACGGGATTTCGGTCACCGACTTCCACGGGACAACGGTGGCGCCCAGGCGTTTTCACGTGGACTGGGATGCGGCTGCTGCCGAGAAGGGCGGCTACCCCTGGTTCATGCTCAAGGAGATCGACGAACAGCCGGCCGCGATCGCCGACACCCTTCGGGGGCGGTTGTCCGGCACCGGTCAGATCCTGCTCGACGAGGTGCGGTTGTCCGACGAGGACCTGCGCGACATCGACAAGGTCTTCATCGTGGCCTGCGGTACGGCCAATCACGCCGCCATGGTGGCCAAGTACGCGATCGAGCACTGGACGCGGCTGCCCTGCGAAGTGGAACTTGCCAGCGAGTTCCGCTACCGCGACCCCGTCCTGGACCGCTCGACACTGGTCATCGCCATCAGCCAGAGCGGCGAGACCATGGACACCCTGATGGCGCTGCGGCACGCGAAGGAGCAGCGGGCTCGCGTACTGGCGATCTGCAACACGAATGGCTCCACGATCCCGCGCGAGTCGGACGCGGTCCTCTATACCCGAGCCGGCCCCGAGGTAGCGGTTGCCTCCACCAAAGCATTCCTCGCCCAACTCGTCGCCTGTTACCTCGTCGCGCTCTACCTGGCTCAGGCCAGGGGTACCAAGTACGCCGATGAGATCGCCGCGATCGTCGCTCAGTTGAAGCAGCTGCCGGATGCCGTCGCGCAGACCCTCGGCCGGATGGATCAGGTGCGTGCGATCGGCCGTGAACTGGCCAAGGAGCCAACGATCCTGTTCGTCGGGCGCCACGTCGGCTATCCGGTGGCCCTCGAGGGCGCGCTGAAGCTCAAGGAGTTGGCCTACATCCACGCCGAGGGGTTCGCGGCCGGCGAGCTCAAGCACGGATACATCTCGCTGATCGAGGAAGGCACTCCCGTCGTCGCAGTCATCCCGGCGCGAGGTGAAAACTCAGTGCACAGCAAGGTGATCAGCAACATCCAGGAGATGAGAGCGCGCGGAGCAAAGACCATTGTCATTGCCGCGGACGGTGACGACGAGGTCGCGCCCTTCGCCGATCACCTTATCCACGTCCCAGTGACGCCCAACCTGTTGGCGCCCGTACTCACCACCATTCCGCTGCAGGTGCTTGCGTGCGAAATCGCCGACATCCGAGGTCTGGACGTCGACCAGCCACGCAATCTCGCCAAGTCCGTCACGGTTGAGTAGTGCCGCGTCTCATGCCGTGGGCAGGGGTCCGGCGGTGATCGTCGGGGTCGGCATCGACGTCGTACCCATCGAGCGTTTCGACGAGGCGGCACGGCGTACGCCGGGTCTGCTCGCGAAGCTGTTCACCGAGGCCGAGCAGATCAGCCCGTCGGGACGACCTCGGCATGCCGAATCCCTGGCGGCCCGCTTTGCCGCCAAGGAGGCGCTGGCCAAGGCCCTCGGGGCCCCGGGTGGGATGGCGTGGACCGATGCCGAGGTCAGTGCGGACGAGAACGGTGATCCTCGACTGGAGATCCGCGGGACGGTCGCGGATCGGGCGGCCGCGCTCGGCGTGACTTGCCTCCATCTGTCCATGTCCCATGACGGGGGAATCGCCTCCGCAGTCGTCATCGCAGAGCGCGAGGCGACACCTTGATCGGGCTGCACGAGGTCGCGGCAGTCCGGGCGGCCGAGAAGGCTCTGATGCCAACCGTGCCCGAGGGTTCGCTCATGCAGCGGGCCGCCGCGGGATTGGCCGCACACTGCGCTGGATTGCTCGGGCGGCTCTACGGTGCCCGCGTCGTAGTCCTGGCCGGGGTGGGTGACAACGGTGGAGACGCTCTGTATGCAGGTGCGATGCTCGCCCGCCGTGGCGCCCGGGTCGAGGCTGTGGCGCTGGACCCCGAACGCCTGCATGCGGGCGGTGCCACGGCCCTGCGCAGGGCTGGCGGGCACGTGCGCTCCTTGGGCGCGCGAGGGGACCTGAGCGCCGTCTTGGAAGAAGCGGACCTGATCATGGATGGGATCGTTGGCCTCGGGGCGGCGGGTGAACTGCGGTCGCCGGCCGACGGCGTCGTCGAGGCGGCCAACGACGCAACCGGTCGGCGAGTGGCGGTGGACCTGCCCAGTGGCGTGCATCCGGAGACCGGCGTCGTCGAGGGACCGGCCTTCCGCGCAGATCACACCGTCACGTTCGGAGCAATCAAGCTCGGACTCACCGTGGGGGAGGGCCGCGAACACGTGGGTCACCTGGTCGTCGTCGACATCGGGCTGGCCCCCCATCTCGGCGAGCCGGCGGCCCTGCAGCTCACCGACGGCGATGTCGCTGACCTGCTGCCGCGGGCCGGAGTGGGAGACGACAAGTACAGCGGGGGAATCCTCGGCGTCGCGGCCGGCTCCGATGAGTACCCCGGTGCGGCGTTGCTCACTGTGGGTGCCGCCCTTCGAATGCGATCGAGTTTGGTCCGTTACATCGGGCCAGCTGCAGCCGCGGTGAGTCAGGCGTGGCCAGAGACTGTTGTCGCCGACATCCCGCCGTCCGAAGCGGGCCGGGTGCAGGCCTGGGCTGTCGGCCCGGGACTCGGGCGTGACAAACGGGCTGCGCAGGTGCTCGCCGAGGTCCTGTGCAGTGACGTGCCGGTGGTCATCGACGCCGATGGGCTGCGGCTGCTGGCGCGTCGGCCCGAACTGCTCCAGCATCGCTGCGCCGAAAGGGTGCTGACCCCGCACGATCGCGAGTTCGCGGCCTTCGGCGTCCCACTCGGCGCTGATCGGCTGAGCGCGGCCGGAGCACTGTCACTGCGACTCGGCGTCACCGTGTTGTTGAAGGGTGCGGCCACGATCGTCGTCGATCCGGCTGGCCGTACGTACGTCAACGCGACAGGCTCGCCAGCTCTGGCCTCGGCCGGTACCGGGGACGTGCTGACCGGAATCATCGGTTCACTGCTCGCGGCCGGGGTACCGGTGGGTCTTGCCGCTGCCGCGGGAGCACACCTGCACGGCCGCGCCGGTGAGCTCGCCGAACGCGGCGCAGCCCTGCTGGCCAGCGACGTGATCGAAGCCCTCCCCGCCGCTCGGCGCCGCTGCTCGGTCCGGTGACTCATGGCCGCCTGCGGACTCCGCGCCATCGTGATCGGGCTTATTCCAGCACCCAATTCAGGCGTCAGCAGTCGGGTAGCATCCGTGGCCATCAACGCACCTGCACGGACGGCAGATGACCCACAGCAGTGACCAGGCATGGGAGGACACCGCTGCCAAGCTGGTCTCGTGGCTCGATTCGCTGGAATCGTTGACGTCCACCGATCCCCAGCGAGCGCTCGCGGCGGCGACGGAGGTGGAGCACCGGGCCAATCTGATTGGGCGGCAGGATCTTGTGAGGCGGGCCCAACTCGTCCGGGGATACGCCCACGACCGTCTGGGTGGGGTGAGCACGGGCGGCCGCATCGCATATGAGGTAAATCGCTGGGCAGCCGAACACGGCCACCAGGCGCTACTCGCGCGCAGTCATCTGCAGCTGTGCTGGTTTTTCAACATGATCGGAGACACCCCCGCGCGACTGGAACATGCCCTCAGGGGACTCGAGTGTCTCGATGAGCATGCTCCCGCCCGAATCCGGGCCGATCACCTGCAGGCTCTGGCTGGTGCCCTGATCACGAATGGGTCCTACCCAGAGGCTGCAAGCAGGTTCCAGATGGCCGAGGACTTGGCCATGCAGAGCGGCGATGTCCATCTGCAGATAAAGGTGCTCAACAACAGGGCGTTCGGCGAGTTCGTTGCCGGCAATGCGCAGGCTGCGATGGACACCGCCGACCGGATGCTGGCTCTCGCCGCCACGCATGACTTCCCGCTGGAGATCACAGCCCTCGACACAGTTGCCTGCGCCCAGATGGCGTTGGGCCGCTATGCCGAGGCGGAACAGACGCTGCTCACCGCCGCCGACAGGAGTTTCCGATCCCGGGGCACAAACGGTGAACCGGAGGCGCAGATCCTGCTCACCCTTGCCGAGGCCCAGCGGTTGCTCGGGGCGATCGGTCGGGCCCGGGCGACTCTGGCCAGATGTCTGAGCGCATGCGAGGTGGGCGGGTTAGCGGGAGTGCGGGTCGGTGCTCTGCGTGAACAGGCGGAACTGCTCGCCATGGAGGGGAACTACCGCGATGCCTACGAGCTGCACAAGGTCTTCCACGCCGAGTCAGAAGCGCTGCGGTCGATGGAGCGGGACGCCCGCACCCGCACCCTTCAGGCCGTTTTCGAAACCGACGAGGCGCGCAGGGAAAGCCTGCGGTTTCGCGAGATGTCGTTGCGCGACCCGCTCACCGGCTTGTACAACCGTCGGTTCGTTGACGAGCGCATCGATGCCGCACTCCAGGAATGGACTATCGCGGGCTCACCATTGTCGATCGCAGTGATCGACCTGGATCACTTCAAGCAAGTCAACGACGCCTTCTCGCATGCAATCGGTGACGAGGTGCTCAAAGAGGTTGCCCGAGTCCTGAGCAGCGCCGTGATCGAGCCGGCGTTCGCAGCTCGGCTCGGCGGCGAGGAGTTCCTGTTGTTCTTGCCCGATACCAGCCGCGAGCAGGCCCTATCCCTCTGCAAGACAGCCCGGCTCCTGCTCCGTTCGCATGACTGGTCAACTCTGATCGGCAAGTTCTCGGTCACCGCCAGCTTCGGGGTCTCGTTCGCGGCGGCTACTCGGAGCAGCCGTCCAGCGCTGCTGGCCGCCGCCGACCGCAATCTCTACGCCGCCAAACGGGCCGGCCGCGACCGAGTGATCAGCGACATCACCTGACCGACAGCCAGCACCCGCAGCTTCGCCGCCGACGTCGGATTTGATCGCTCATCTCGCATGCCATGTAGCCCATCTTTGCCCGGATGGGAAACTGGCAACGATGCACACCTCCCGCCGGGCTGAGATCGTTGTCGACCTCGACGCCATCGCCGACAACGTGAGTGCCCTCAGAGCCCGGGCGGGCCGGCCGTTGATGGCTGTCGTCAAGGCAGACGGGTACGGGCACGGCCTTGTCCCCACTGCCCTCGCGGCCATCCGAGGCGGCGCGGACTGGTTGGGCGTGACGGTCATCGACGAGGCGCTGGAGCTGCGCCGAGCCGGCGTAGCCGTGCCGATCCTTGCCTGGCTCACCGGCAGCGGTGAGAACCTCACCGAAGCGCTCACCAACGAGATATCCCTCTCGGCTGCCTCGATCTGGCTGCTGGACGAGATAGCCGAGGCGAGCCAGGCCTGCGGGTTGGTCGCGCACGTGCACCTGAAAGTGGACACCGGGCTCTCCCGCGGCGGGGCCCAGTTGTCGGACTGGCCCGATCTGGTCGCCGCGGCGGTTGCCGCACAGGACGTCGGGCAGCTGCGCGTGGGCGGGATCTGGACCCACTTCGCATACGCGGACTCACCCGGTCATCCCACGATCAAGACGCAACTGGAGAACTTCGACGACGCCGTCGACAGGGCGGCCCGAGAGGGCCTGAGCGACATTCCCCGGCACGTTGCCAACTCCGCGGCCACGCTGACCCTGCCGGAGGCGCACTACGACATGGTGCGCCCCGGGATCGCGGTCTACGGGCTCGACCCGATGGGGGGCGACCCGGCGGCGTACGGCCTGCGCCCGGCCATGACGGTGCAGGCGGCCGTGACGCTGGTGAAACGGGTCCCCGCCGGGTCCGGGGTGTCCTACGGTCATGAATACACCACGGATGCGCCGACCACTCTCGCGCTGATCCCGGTCGGCTATGCGGACGGGATACCGCGCAACGCGACCAACGTCGGACCGTTGTGGCTGGCCGGCGCCCGGCGCAGGATCGCCGGGCGGGTCTGCATGGATCAGTTTGTCGTTGACATGGGCGACGACCCCGTACAGGCAGGGGAGATGGCCGTGCTCTGGGGACCTGGCACGGCCGGGGAGCCAACCGCTCAGGACTGGGCTACAGCCCTGGACACGATTCACTACGAACTGGTCTCACGGGTTGGTGGACGGATGACGAGGCGTTATCTGAGTTCGGTACCCGAGGAACTGGCCGTCGCAAGCGGCCACTCGTGAGCGATCGATCGGGGATCGGCGCGGTCGAGGTCATCGGCGGGGCAGCGGTCGGCCTGGTCGCCGCCGGAGCGACCGCGACGGTTCTGGCCCGCCGGCTTGCCGCGTTCCGACGACGCGACGCCGAGGCAGACACCGTCTTCGGACGCGGCCAACTGGAGGACACCGACCGAGTCCGCGTCGGTGCGGTGTGCACCGACGACGGCCTACCGCTGCAGGTGCAACAGATCGGGCCGGACGAGGCCAGCATGACCGTGGTCTTCAGCCACGGGTACACGCTGACCAGCGATTCCTGGTACTACCAGCGGGCCGAACTCGAACCCTTGACCGGGCCTTCGCTGCGGCTTGTCTTCTACGACCAGCGCGGCCACGGCGCATCCGGATGGGGAGAACCCGAACGGGGGACGATCGACCAGATCGCCGACGACCTTGCCCGGATCCTGGACGAGCGGGTGCCCAGCGGAAGGATCGTCCTGGTCGGACATTCCATGGGCGGCATGGCCATCATGGGACTTGCCGAGAGAAGGCCGGAACTGTTTGGTCCCCGGATCGTCGGTGTCGCCCTGCTGTCCACGTCGACCGGGAATTTGGCGTCGGTGGGATTCGGGTTGCCGCAGGCGATCACCGGGCTCAGTACGGCGGTCTTGCCGCTGATCGCCAAGCTCGCCCGGCAACGGCCGCAGGTCGCCGAACGAACGCGGCGGCTCGGCAAGGACATCGCCTTCATCGCCACCAAACGCATGACGTTCTCCGGTCGCGACGTCACGCCTGGGCTGGCCTCCTACGTGGACCGGATGATCGCCTCCACTCCGGCCGACGTGATCGGTGCGTTCTTTCCGGCGCTGGCCGGACTGGACAAGACAGGCGTCCTGGGACCACTCGAGAAGTTAGCCACGCTGATCCTCTGCGGCGACGCCGACCGAACCACGCCGAAGGCACATAGCGAACTGCTGGCCGAACAACTACCCGGCAGCCAACTGGTCATCGTCGAGGAAGCCGGCCATCTCGTTCAGATGGAGCGCCCGGAGGTCGTCAACGATCACCTGCGGGCATTCCTGCGGCGCTGCGCCCGTCGCAAGCCCCGGCCGGGGCCGGCGGTGGAGATCGGAGAACCGGTTGCCGGCCGACCAGGGGAGCGGTGACCCCGCACATCCCCGGCCGAGAACATCCGGTCGGGAGCAACCCCGACTGGCATCTCGACGAGCCGGATGATGACGCCGGCGCAGGCTTGACCGTCGACCTGCCGACAGCCGCCAGCACGTTCGAGTTCGGCCGGGACCGGCTGGCGCCGCTGTTCGAACCGGGCGACCTGGTTATCGTCAGCGGCCGGCTCGGCGTCGGTAAGACCGCGCTGATCCAGGGGATCGGTGCGGGACTGCTGGTCGGCGAACCGGTGCTCTCCCCCACCTTCGTGATCGCGCGGGTCCATCGAGGGGGTCGCATTCCGCTCGTGCATGTCGACGCCTACCGCCTGGGTTCAGTACGCGAGATCGACGACCTGGACCTCGACGCGGACGTCGACGCCTCGGTCACTGCGGTGGAGTGGGGCGAGGGCCTGGTCGAGCACCTGGTCGATGAGCATCTGCTGATCGCACTCAGCCTGGCCGAGGACGCCGGCGGCGAGTTGCGAACCGCCACGCTGACTCCGTACGGCCCGGGCTGGCGCGCCCGACTCCCCGCGACCATGGGGCCGTGACCGGTTCCCCTCGGCGGGTCGTGGTTCCAGCTCCATGATCGCGGGGTGCCTAGGCTGGATGTCGTGCTCGTTCTGGCTCTGGACACCGCGACGCCGTTCGTTGTCGTTGGTGTGGTCGACGCCGACGACATGTCCGTACACGCGCCTGAGAGTGCGCCCAGCGGCAACCGGCACGCCGAGACCCTCGGCGCGCTGATTCCGAAGATCCTCCCAGCAGCCGGCCTGGCGATGGCCGACCTCTCCGCCGTGGTGGTCGGTCTTGGGCCTGGACCGTTCACCGGGCTACGCGTCGGAATCATGACCGCGGCAGCACTGGGTGATGCCCTGGGCATTCCGGTGTACGGAATCTGCAGTCACGACGCGATCGCCGCCTCGTACCTGGCCCGGGGCGACCTCGAACCCGCGCCCGAGGACGGTTTCGCTGTGGTTACCGATGCCCGTCGTCGGGAGTGCTACTGGTCCGGCTACGACGGATCCGGCGCCCGGATCACCGGGCCATATGTGCAGCGGCCCACCGAGCTGCTGGCGACTCGCGCGCGGAAGGCGCTCGTGCTCGGGGATCCGCAGTTTTCCGAGGCGCTCGGAGTAGAGATTCGCCCGGCGCAACCGGACCCGGTCGGGCTCGTGCTGTCGGCTCGAAGCCAGATCACCGGCAGGGCCCCGGGTCCACTCGAGCCGATGTATCTGCGCCGCCCGGATGCGACGCCGCCAGGGGCGCGCAAGCCGGTGACCCCCGCACTCACATGACCCGGCCAAGATTGATAGCGCGCCTGCGGCTCCTGCGGCTCGGGGACCTGCCGACCGTGATGTCGATCGAGGACGAGCTGTTCGCACCGGACAGTTGGACCGAGGCGATGGTGCGTGACGAGCTGAGTCGGCCGGAGAGCCGCTACTACCTCGCGGTCGAGGTGGCCGGGGAACTCGTTGGGTACGGCGGGTTCGTCGACTACGGGGATGAGGGCCATATCGCCACGATCGGAGTGCGAGAGGCGTTCCAGGGCAAGGGGATCGGGGCACAACTGCTGGATGCGCTTCTCGCGGAAGCGGATCGGCGAGTTCCTCGGGTCCTGCTCGAGGTACGCGAGGACAGCCCCGCACCGCAACGGCTGTACCGCAGCCGAGGATTCACCGAGATCGGGCGGCGGCCGAACTACTACCCGCTGAGCGGGGCGGATGCGGTCGTGATGCTGCGTGGCTGACTACCCGAGTGGTCCGCTGATCCTCGGGATCGAAACCTCTTGCGACGAGACCGGAGTCGGGATCGTCGCCGGACATCGGCTGCTTGCCGACGCGGTCGCCTCGAGCGTCGACGAGCACGCCCGCTTCGGCGGCGTCGTACCTGAGGTCGCGTCCCGAGCGCACCTCGAGGCGATGATCCCGACCGTTCATCGCGCCTGCGCAGACGCCCGTATCTCGCCAGCCGATGTGGACGCGATCGCCGTCACCGCAGGGCCAGGGCTGACCGGCGCGTTGTTGGTGGGGGTCGCCGCGGCGAAGGCGTACGGCCTCGCGCTGGGCAAACCGGTGTACGGGGTCAACCACCTGGCCGCACATGTCGCCGTGGACACGCTGGAGCACGGGGCGCTGCCGGCTCCAGCCATCGCCCTGCTCGTCTCCGGCGGACACTCCTCGCTGCTCCGGGTCGACGACGTCACCGGGTCGATCACCCCGCTCGGCTCGACCATCGACGACGCGGCCGGCGAGGCCTTCGACAAGGTCGCCCGCGTCCTGGGGCTGCCCTTTCCCGGCGGCCCGCACATCGACCGGATGGCCGTGGCCGGCTCGGCCGACGCGATCGCATTCCCTCGCGGACTCACCGGTCCACGCGATGCGCCGTACGACTACTCCTTCTCCGGCCTGAAGTCCGCGGTGGCGCGCTGGGTGGAACGGCGGGAGCGGGACCGGGAACCGGTCCCCGTCGCCGATGTCGCCGCGTCCTTCCAGGAGGCAGTGGTCGATGTCCTCACCGCCAAGGCCGTACGGGCATGCCAGGAGACGGGAATCGACCATCTTGTTCTGGGCGGCGGCGTGGCGGCCAACAGTCGGCTGCGCGCGCTGGCGGAGTCCAGGGCGGCAGCGGCGGGCCTGCACCTGCGCGTTCCGCGGCCCGGTCTGTGTACGGACAACGGCGCCATGGTGGCCGCTCTTGGGTCTCTGCTGGCCTCGGCGGGGCGCCGGCCGTCGCCGCACGACTTGGGTGCGGACTCCACTCTGCCGGTCACCGTGGTGACTGTCGGTGCCTGAACGGACCCAGGTTGAAGGGTTGGCACTCTCCGAGCTAGAGTGCCAACTGGAACGGCCGGTACCTGGCGCCCGCGACGACAGGCCGGTCGTACCGAAGCACTGAAATATCTGTCCGAGAAGTCAACTGCGCACTACGCGACTATGCCCCAGAAGGGGGAGGTCAAGAGAAGTGACGACCGCTACCAAGGTCAACATCAAGCCCCTCGAGGACCGTGTCGTTGTCCAGGCAAACGAGGCGGAGACGACTACCGCCTCCGGCTTGGTCATCCCGGACACCGCCAAGGAAAAGCCCCAAGAGGGAACTGTCATCGCTGTCGGTCCAGGCCGGATCGACGACAAGGGAAACCGCGTCCCGATGGACGTTTCCGCAGGTGACACCGTCATCTACTCCAAGTACGGCGGCACTGAGGTCAAGTACGGCGGCGAGGAGTACCTCGTTCTTTCGGCCCGCGACCTGCTCGCGGTAGTCGTCAAGTAACCCGTACCAACCGCACCTGCACCACTGCACATCGAGCACGTTCGACCCGCCCCGACGGCCCTCGTGGCGTCGGGGCGGGTCCATGCTCGGTCCGACTAGGCCCCGCAGTCACCGGCAAAACCACATGATCCAAGAATCCGGGAAGGGATCCCACCTCGATGCCCAAGCTGATCCGATTCGACGAAGCTGCTCGCAGTGGCCTGCAGCGAGGCGTCGACCAGCTCGCCAAGGCGGTCAAGATCACACTTGGCCCTGGCGGGCGAAATGTCGTCATCGACAAGAGCTTCGGTGGTCCGACGATCACCAACGACGGCGTGACCATCGCCCGTGAGATCGACCTGACCGAGCCATTCGAAAACCTCGGCGCCCAGCTGGCCAAGAGTGTGGCCACCAAAACCAACGACGTGGCCGGCGACGGTACGACGACCGCGACGGTGCTGGCCCAGGCGCTGGTGCGTCACGGCCTGCGCAACGTCACAGCCGGTGCCAACCCCGCCGCGCTCGGGCGCGGTATCTCGGCTGCGGTGGCGGCGGTGAACGAGGCGCTGGACAAGGCGGCGACGCCGGTGCACGGGCGCAACGAGATCGCGCAGGTTGCGACGATCTCCGGCCAGGACGCCGAGATCGGCGAGCTCATCGCCGACGCGATGGAACAGGTCGGCTCCGACGGTGTGATCACCGTCGAGGAGTCCAACAGCATGGAGACCAGCCTCGAAGTCACCGAGGGCGTGCAGTTCGACAAGGGCTACAGCTCGCCATACTTCGTGACCGACGCGTCAACTCAGGAAGCGATCCTCGAGAACCCGTATGTGCTGCTGCACAGCAGCAAGATCAGTTCTTTGGCGGATCTGCTTCCGCTGCTCGAAGGTGTCATGACCGACGGCAGGCCGCTGCTGGTCATCGCCGAGGATGTCGAGGGCGAGGCGCTGTCCACTCTCGTCGTGAACGCGGTCCGCAAGACGTTCAGCGCGGTCGCCGTGAAGGCCCCCTACTTCGGCGACCGACGCAAAGCCTTCATGGAGGACCTGGCTGTGGTGACCGGCGGACAGGTGATCGCGCCGGAGGTCGGACTCAAGCTCAGCGAGGTTGGCACCGAGGTGTTGGGCCGGGTACGCCGCGCCACGATCACGAAGGACTCGACCACGCTGGTCGATGGTGGGGGTAGCTCCGCGGAGATTGCCGCGCGAATCGGTCAACTGCGTACCGAGATCGAGAACACCGATTCCGACTGGGATCGCGACAAGCTCCAGGAGCGGCTGGCCAAACTGGCCGGCGGAATCGGCGTGATCCGCGTCGGAGCCGCCACCGAGCTGGAGCTCAAGGAGAAGAAGCACCGCATCGAGGACGCGATCTCGGCGACCCGCGCAGCAGTCGAGGAAGGTGTTCTTCCCGGCGGGGGCAGCGCCCTCGTGCACGCCGGCATCGTGCTGACCGACGGACTGGGGCTGGAAGGCGACGAGCGCACGGGCGTCACGATCGTGGCTCGTAGCCTGCGCGCTCCGCTGATCCAGATCGCGGACAACGCCGGCGTCGAAGGTCGAGTGATCGCGGACAAGGTGCTCGAACTGGGTCCGGGTAACGGCTATGACGCCTCGACTGGCGAGTTCGGCGATCTCGCTGCAGCGGGAATCATCGACCCGGTCAAGGTCACCAAAGCCGCCCTCACCAACGCCGCCTCGATCGCGGCCATGGTCCTCACGACCGAGAGCTCGGTCGTCGAGGCTCCGGCCAAGCACGAGCACGACAACGGTGCGGCCAACGGCCACGGTCACTCACACGGCCACGGTCACGGTCACAGCCACTGAACCCCACATACAGCACATTTCACGTAAAAGGTCCCCTCAGCCGACCGACTGAGGGGACCTTTTACGTGAAATGTCCGCCGGGTAGCGGCTACAGCTCGATGTGCCCGGCAACACAGGTGACGGTGCCGCCGCCGACCCAGATCGCTCCATCGTCGTCACAGGAGATATGTACGCGGCCCTCGCGGCCCAGCGCCGTTCCCTGGCTGGCGACGT
>JALZIX010000141.1 GCA_030860025.1 Actinomycetota bacterium | reverse complement strand
CCGATGACGTCGCCCACGGCGTAGATGTGCGGAACCGAGGTCAGGTAGTCGTCGTTCACGCTGATCCGCCCCCGGTTGTCTGCCTCGAGCCCCGCATTCCCCAATTCCAGGGCCTCGGTGACTCCTTGCCGGCCAGCCGAATACATCACGGTGTCGGCCGGAATCTTCTTTCCGCTCTCGAGCTCGGTCAGCGTGCCAGCCCCGTGCCGGGAAACGCTGGCCACGGTTTCGCGGAAGCGAAAGGTGACCGCCAGGTCGCGCAGCTGGTACTTCAGTGCTTCGACGATCTCCAGGTCGCAGAACTCCAGCATCCGGTCCCGGCGCTCGACGACGGTCACCTTCGTACCGAGCGCGGCGAACATCGACGCGTACTCGATCCCGATCACCCCGGCGCCGACCACGACCATCGACGGGGGGATGTGGTCGAGCTCCAGGATCTGGTCGGAGTCGACGATCTTGGCTCCATCGAACTCGACAGTGTCCGGGCGAGCCGGCCGCGTACCCACCGCGATCACGAAGCGCTCGGAGGTGACCTTGCGATCCGATCCATCCTCCGCGGTGACCGCCACGGTGTGGTCATCGAGAAAGCGGGCCGTACCGGGGATCAGCGCGACATGGTTGCGGCCGAGCTGGCTGCGGATCACGTCGATCTCACGACCGATCACATGCTGGGTACGGGCGGTGAGGTCCGCAACGTTGATGTCTTCCTTGAGCCGGTAGGAGTGTCCGTAGAGCTCGCGCTGGTTGAGACCGGTCAGGTAGAGGATCGCCTCACGCATGGTCTTGGAGGGAATGGTTCCGGTGTTGATGCAGACGCCGCCGACCATGTGTTTCTTCTCGACGATGGCCGTCCGCCGGTCCATTTTGGCTCCGGCGATCGCCGCCTTCTGACCACCTGGGCCAGACCCGATGACGAGTAGGTCGTAGTCGTACATCGTGCGCCTCCCTGGGTCGCTGCGCGGTTACCGGCTAAGTGTGTCGCTATGCGCACACAGCAAGGAACCGGGTCGTGCCGACTAACTGGTCAATTGCCGCAGCTGTGACGAGCGGCAATTGACCAGTTACTTGTGCGGCGGGGGTGGGTACGCCCACCAGCAGGGACCAGCAGGGCGCTCTCTAACCTGAGGACTCGTCGGCCGGCCAACGGTAGGAGTACGCGTACGTGACTGAGATCGAAGCCTGGCCAGGTCGGCCCTATCCGCTGGGTGCCACCTATGACGGCACGGGGACGAATTTCTCCCTGTTCTCCGAGGTGGCCGAGCGCGTCGAGCTGTGCCTCTTCGACGCTGATGGCACCGAGACTCGCATCGAGCTCATCGAGGTGGACGCCTTCTGCTGGCACGCCTACCTGCCAAGGCACGGAGTCGGCCAGCGGTACGGCTTCCGCGTACACGGTCCCTGGGATCCCGAGCAGGGCTGTCGCTGCAACCCCAACAAGCTGCTGATCGACCCGTACGCGAAAGCCCTCGAGGGCAACGTCGACTGGTCCAACGCCTGCTTCACGTACAACTTCGACGATCCCAAAACCCGCAACGACGCCGACAGCGCCCCGCACGTTCCGAAGGCTGTCGTCGTGAGCCCGTTCTTCGACTGGGGCATCGACCGCCCGCCAGACATCCCGCTGCACGAGTCGGTCATCTACGAGGTGCACGTCAAGGGATTCACCCAGACCCACCCCGAGATCCCGGAGTTGGCGCGCGGCACGTACGCGGGCCTGGCCCATCCGGTGGCCATCGACTACCTCAAGGCCCTCGGCGTCACAGCGGTTGAGTTGCTTCCCGTCCATCAGTTCGTGCACGACTCACATCTGGTCGAGCGCGGACTGCGCAACTACTGGGGATACAACTCGATCGGCTTCTTCGCCCCGCACAACGAGTACAGCTCCGCCGGGGACGACGGATCACAGGTCGGGGAGTTCAAGTCGATGGTCCGTGCCCTGCACGAGGCCGGCATCGAGGTGATCCTCGACGTGGTCTACAACCACACCGCCGAGGGCAACCACATGGGCCCGACGCTGTCCTTCCGCGGCATCGACAACGCCGCCTACTACCGGCTCGTACCGGACGACAAGAAGTTCTATTACGACACCACCGGTACGGGCAACAGCCTGAACATGGCTCACCCGCATTCGCTGCAGCTGATCATGGACTCGCTGCGTTACTGGGTCACCGAGATGCATGTCGACGGGTTCCGGTTTGACCTCGCCGCCACCCTCGCCCGACAATTCCACGAGGTCGACCGGCTCTCGGCCTTCTTCGACCTCGTGCAACAGGATCCGGTGATCAGCCAGGTCAAGCTCATCGCCGAGCCTTGGGACGTCGGCGAGGGCGGTTATCAGGTCGGCAACTTCCCCCCGCAGTGGTCGGAATGGAACGGCCACTACCGCGACACGATCCGGGACGTCTGGCGGGGCGAGCCGGCCGTGGTGGGCGAGCTCGCCTCGAGGCTGACCGGGAGTTCGGATCTCTACCAAGCCGACTCCCGCCGCCCGTCGGCGAGCATCAACTTCGTCACCGCCCACGACGGCTTCACTCTGGCCGACCTGGTCTCCTACAACGAGAAACACAACGAGGCCAACGGCGAGGGCGGCAATGACGGTGAGCGCCACAACCGGTCGTGGAACTGCGGGGTCGAAGGACCGACCGACGATCCCGACGTGCTAGCGCTTCGCGGTCGCCAACAGCGCAACCTGCTGGCCACCCTCTTACTGTCCCAAGGTGTTCCGATGTTGCTAGGGGGCGATGAGCTCAGCCGCAGCCAGGGCGGCAACAACAACGCCTACTGCCAGGACAATGAGATCTCGTGGTTCGACTGGGAGCATGTTGACGAGAGTCTGCTTGCCTTCACCAGGAAGCTGATCGCGCTGCGCCGCCAGCATCCAGCCTTCTGCCGCCGCCGGTGGTTTCAGGGAAGGCCGCTACGCGGCACGCCGGACATCGTGTGGCTGCGCCCGGATGGCACAGAGATGTCCGAGGACGACTGGAACGACCATGAGGTCTCGGTCGGGATGTTCCTCAACGGGGAAGCGATCACCAGCCAGGGCGCCCGTGGCGAGCGGGTCCTTGATTCGTCATTCTTCCTGCTGATCAACGCCTCGCCGGAGCCGCGAAAATGGACGATCAGCGGTCCGTGGGGACAGGAATGGGAATGCCTCCTCGACACCGCGGTCCCGGCGGAGCCGGCGACCGAAGACGTCGAGGTACGCGGCGATCTGGTCGTCACCGATCGCTCGGTCGTCCTGCTGCGCCGTATCGAACCGACTGAGGGATGACTCCGCCGTGGCCCGCGCACCGCTGTCGACCTACCGGCTGCAGCTGAGTCCCAGCTTCGACTTCGACGCGGCCGCCGGCATCGTCGACTATCTGGCCGATCTGGGCATCACCCACGTATACCTCTCGCCGATCCTGCAGGCGGCACCCGGGTCGACCCACGGGTACGACGTCGTCGATCCCTCCCGGCCGAGCGAAGAGCTAGGCGGGATCGAGGGGTACGCGCGCCTCACGGCGGCCATCTCCGCTGCCGGTCTGAAGCAGGTGCTCGACATCGTCCCGAACCACATGGCCATCACC
>JALZIX010000358.1 GCA_030860025.1 Actinomycetota bacterium | reverse complement strand
CACTCGCCGCGATGACCCGGCTGCGGAGATCGTCACTGCCCATGACACCCGCGGTTCGATTGCCCAGCGCCACGCTCGCCGCACCGGTCAGGGTAGAGGTCTCGATCAGCCAGTCGGGTCCGTCCTCGCAGGCACGCGCGATGGCATCGGCCAGGACGACCCGGCCCTCCGCGTCGGTGTTGGTGATCTCTGCGGTCTTGCCGTTGCGGAAGGTGATCACGTCAGCGGGGCGGTACGCCGTGCCGCTGGGCAGGTTCTCGGCCATTGGGATCGTGGCGATCAGTTCCACCGGAAGGCCCAACTCGGCAACCAGACACGCCGTGGCCACCATCGCGGCGGCGCCGGCCATGTCGGACTTCATCTCGTCCATCTTCGCGGCAGGCTTGATCGAGATGCCGCCAGAGTCGAAGGTGATTCCCTTGCCGACCAGCGCGATCTTGCACACTGCTGCTCCGGTCGGGGTGTAGTGCATGCGGACCAATCTCGGCTTGCGCTCAGAGCCAGAGCCGACAGCCAGCACGCCGCCGTACCCGCCCTTGGCCAGCGCCTTTTCGTTCAGGATCTCGATCTTGAGCCCGAGAGCCTTGCCGGCGTCCTCGGCCCGCCGGGCGAACTCGGCGGGGAACAGGTCGTTCGGCGGCGCGTTGACCAGGTCACGGGTGAGGGTGACCGCATTGCCAATAGCCTCGATCCGACGGAGTTCAGCCTTGACGGCGGGATCCTTGGCGTCGGGCACGAGGAGATCGATCCGCCCGGGAGGCGACGTCCGGGCGGGCGGCACCTCGGATTTGTAGGTCAGGTAGCGGTAGGTGCCTAGTACGGCGCCCTCCCCAGCGGCCCGGACGTGCTCAAAGCCACCCTCGTGAGCCAGCGCGTTCAGTACGGTGCGGCGCCCATGCAGCCCTCGTACGGCAGAGCCGGCTGCCCGGCGAATGCTCTCCGCGGAATACGTGCCGCCTTCGTCGGGCTCCCCGAGACCGACTGCAGCGACTACAGGGAAGCGCCCGGCGCCGAGCGTCGCGATCCGGGTAACCTCGCCCTCCGCGCCGGATGCGGAGAGCACCTTGAGCGCCTCCGGCAGCGCGCCGCCAAGCAGTTCATCGATTGCCTGTGCCCCTGGCGTAAGCAGGGGTCGAGTCTTGCCTTTGCCGATCCCGATGATGACGGCGTCGGCGGTGACTGAATCCAGGGCTTTGTCTATGGCGCGCAAGGTCGGCATCGCCAGCATGTTAACCGGCGGCCAGCGGCTCCAAGCAGCGCCGACGGATGAGATCGGTAAGGGCCGGCGTCAGACCCAGGGGACCGGCGACCACCAGGGCTCCGGCCTGCAGTGCGCTGCGCTGGCCCGCTTCGAGCAGCCTACCGGCCGCCAGGAAGAGCGAACCGCAGGCGATTCGTCTGGCCCCACGTGCTTCGAGCAACGCGATAGCAACCCGCACCTCGTCGCCGCGGAGATCGCAGAAAGCCACCTCGACAGGATGCCCACGAGCCAGACTCCACGCATCGGCGAGCCCAGCCACCCTGGCTCGCGCCGACTGGTCGCTGGAGCCGGCGGCCAGCAGCACCAGGCCGTCGGGCCGGCGCCCTGCGCCATTGGGTGCAAAGTCCATCGCCTGGTGCAGCCGGGCCTCAAGCGCGCCGATGAGATCGTCCGCGGAGTCACTGAGGAGCGGGCGAGCGATTCGCACTCGCAGGTCGGGTGCAGACGCCAGTACGGCATCAATCGCGGCGGGTATGTCGATGCGGTAGTGGTAGCCGGCCGAGAAGAGCAGAGGCACGACCTGGACGTCGGTCGTCCCCTCGATCGCGAGTTTGCGCAGCGCCTCGGCAGGGCTTGGCCGGTTCAGCTCCAGGTAGCTGACGGCCACGATGCGGTTCGGAACGTCCCGCCGAAGAGACGCCGACAACTCCTCGGCGAAGGCGGCGGCATGCGGCTGCCGGCTGCCATGGTTGACGAGCAGAACTGCCGGTGGGTCAGCCATAGATCCCACATTCGGTCTTTGCATGACCAGCCCAGCGGCCGGCGCGAGGATCCTCGCCAGGCTGGACCCGGCGGGTGCACGGTGCGCAGCCGATCGAGGGGAAGCCGTCGCTGATCAGCGGATGCCGCGGGAGGCCATGCTCTTCTTGATACGCCTCTACGTCTGCATCACTCCAGGCCACGATCGGACTGATCTTCACCATGTCGTGGTCGTTGTCCCACGAGACGACCGGCAGCTTCGCCCGGGTCGGACTGTCCGCGCGGCGACCACCGCCGACCCAGGCGGTGTAGCCCTGCAGCGCTTCGGCGAGCGGGTTCACCTTCCGCAGGAAGCAGCAGACGTCCGGGTCGCGCTCGTGCAGCCGGGGGCCGAATTCCGCGTCCTGCTCGGCGACCGTCCGGCTGGGCCTGAGGGTGACCACGGTGATCGGGAGCTCCCGGGCGACGCGGTCGCGGGTACGCAATGTCTCGCCGAAGTGGTAGCCGGTGTCGATGAAGAGCACATCCACATTCGGGATCGCCTGGCTGACCAGGTGTGGGACCACAGCGTCTTGCATGCTGGCAGCGACCGCGACGCCACGGCCGAAGATCGTTGCGGCCCAAGCCAGAACGTGGGAGGCGTCAGCACCTTCGAACTCTACGGCTGCGTGCTGCACCAAGGAGCGCATCTCGATGCGGCTGTAGGTCAGGCCGGGTTCGACCAGGGCTGTCACGTCAGGTCCATTTCGTCGGCACGGATGACCCAGGACGCGAACCCTTCGCCGGGTTCCCGCGCACTCAGGAACCGCCGTACGACCCGCTCCACGTAGTCGGGGAGTTCCGTGGAAGTGACCTTGTGGCCGCGGACCTTGCGGCCGAAACCGGCCTCCTGGCCGAGACCACCGCCGAGGTGGACCTGGAAGCCCTCCACCTGTGCGCCCGCATCGTCGGTGACGATCATCCCCTTGAGCCCGATGTCGGCGACTTGGATGCGGGCGCAGGAATTGGGGCAGCCGTTGACGTGCAGCGAGATCGGAACGTCGATTTCGCTCACCACGTCGGCCAGGCGGTGCTCGAGTTCGGTGATCGCCTGCGCCGCGGTGATCTTCGTGTCGACGATCGCCAGTTTGC
>JALZIX010000345.1 GCA_030860025.1 Actinomycetota bacterium | reverse complement strand
CGAGTCGGCCAGCTCAGCCGAACCAAGCGACCCTCGTACTCCGCTTCGCCGCGCTCGAACAACGTCTTGATGCACTCGACGTAGTCACGCAGCACCTGACGTGAGGCCGGCGTCTGCCCGATGTTGAGCAGGGCGCTGTGGCCGGTGCCGATTCCGAGAAATGCCCGGCCCTCGCTGAGCTCGTCGATGCTGGCGATGGCGCTGGCGGTCACGCTCGGGTGCCGGGTGACCGGGTTGGTCACCCGGGGACCGATCAGCGCCCGGCTGGTGCTCTGCGCCGTCACGGCAAGGGCGACGTAGACGTCTCGATACAGGGACTGCGAATCGCCGATGCCGATCCGCTCGAAGCCGGCCTCGTCCGCCTCTCTCGACCAGGCCGCCAGCTGAGCAGGCGGGGTTGGCATGAACAGCAAGCCGAACCGAGGTTTCACATCGTCCTCCGATTTGATTTCCGCCCGACAACCTCGCCCAGCTCGCCGAGCGAGGAGACACCCAGCAGGGTCATGGTGCGGCGCAGCTGGTCCTGGAATTGAGTGAGCATTTTGTACACACCGGCCTCGCCGCCGACGGCGAGCGACCACATCGTGAGCCGGCCCAGAAGCACCGCGTCAGCACCGCGCCCGATCGCGGTGATCGCGTCGGCAGCGCGACGTACTCCGCTGTCGAAGAGAACGGCTGCTCGCCCCTGTACTTCGTCGACAATTGCGTCCAAGGCATCGATCGACGCGGGGGCTCTGCCGAGTTGCCGCCCACCGTGATTCGACACCACTACGCCGGCAGCACCGTGGTCCAACGCATGTCGCGCGTCGTCAGCCCGCAGGAGACCTTTGACGATGACCGGAACGCCCGCACAGACGTCCACCAGCCACTCCACGTCCTCCCAACCCAGGTCTGATTCGATCAGCCCGATGTAGGAGTGGTGCGCGGCGTCGACGGACCCGTATGGCTCGAAATTGGCGTTTCGTAAGCCATCTGGCGCCTTGAACTGTGAGCGGTGATCCCGGGGTCGGGTGCCCACCACGGGGACGTCGGCGGTCAACACGATGGCGCGATAGTCAGCTGCGATCGCCCGCTGGACGAGGTCGGCGGACATCGCCCGGTCCCGCATCAAATACAGCTGGAACCATCGGGCCGGCCCAGCGACGGACGCCACATCCTCCAGCGCGACGCTGGACCCGGTTGCCAGGACGAAGCCGACGCCGGCCCGGCGGGCCGCGGCCGCGGTTGCCAGTTCGCCGTCGGCATGGATCAGCCGCTGCATTCCCATGGGTGCGACCAGCAGCGGGGCCTCGAGGTCGACACCGGCCACCGAAATGGTGAGCCGTGGAGTGGCAGAGCGAGCGAGGATTCGAGGGAGGAGCACGCATTCCCGCAGCGCCGACAGATTCGCAGCGAGTGTTCTTTCGTCGTCCGCCCCTCCGGCGACAAACCCGTAGACCTCCTCGGACAGAACCTGTGCGGCGGCGCGTTCCAGCTCCTCAGGACCGAAGAAGCCATCGACCTGCCCAACCGAGGACGCGTCGAGGGAGGTCACGGCTGGGCGATCTCTGCGGGAAGGACCAGAAGAAGCAGACCTGAGGACAACCCTTTGCCGTGCGGATCGAGCTCGAGTGCAGCGGAGACTCCACCTGGCCTGGTTCCGTGCAGTACGAAGTTCAACCCGCAGATGCCGGGTACCAGGTAACGGGTGACCTCGCCGGAAACGATCCCCTCGAAGTGAGTACGAACGCGCTCCGCCGTCAGATCACGTTCCAGCCTGGGGTAGTCCTCGTCCCGGTAGGGAAACACCGAGATGTTGGTGATCTCGCCCTTGTCCCCGGCTCGAGCGTGTGCGATCTCGAACAGCTGGACCGGGCCGAGGGTCGTCATATCCGCTCACTGAGCAGCCGGGTGCGGATCCGGTCCCGCGGGATCGACGTCGAGCGCACCGAGGACACCTCTCGCCAGCTCGAACGCTTTCCGCACCCGCCGGCCGGACCGGTGAGGGTCAGCGCCTCGACCTCTTCACCGATCTGCAGTGCTTCGCGCTTGGAACTCGTGCGACCGGCGATTCTGAGCCGTACTTCTGGCGGCTCTGCCGGTTGGGCC
The DNA here is from genome assembly GCA_030860025.1 of Actinomycetota bacterium. GTDB lineage: Bacteria > Actinomycetota > Actinomycetes > Mycobacteriales > Geodermatophilaceae > JACCQS01. Next base: position 7,181 of record JALZIX010000345.1, on the reverse strand, counting down.
CGCTGGATGATCGGCCCGAGGATCGAGTCGTACCCGATGTATTCGATCCGCAACGCAGCGCATGGGCGACCGGGTCCGGTGAGCCGCTGCTCGGCGATCGCGGCCGCTGCCCGGGCGCGGGCGAGGCAACCCGGCCCGGCATAACTCATTTCGCCCTCGCCGATGAACCCGTCGGCAACGCCGAGGATGACCTTCAGTTCCTCTGGTCGGGCTCGCCCGGAAATACCCGAGACGCACACTCGATCAGGAGTGGCCTCGTCCAGCGATGCACCAGAGAAGTCGGCGGTGACGTCAGGGGTCAGGTAGCTGGCCGGATCGTGGATCTCATAGAGGAGTTGTTCGCGCACCGTCTCGATCGAGACCCGCCCACCGGAGCGCGGTGTCTTGCTGATCGTTGCCGTCCCGTCGGCAAGTACGTCGGCGATCGGCATACCGATATTGAGCAGGTCGGGGATGTCCTTGCGGCCAGGGTCGGCGAAGTATCCCCCGGTTACCGCGGCACCGCATTCCAGCAGATGCCCGACAACGGTTGCCTTGCCCAACCTGTCCCAATCGTCTGCGGCCCAACCGAACTCATGCATCAGCGGAGCGACGAACAAGGAGGGGTCGGCGATCCGACCGCCCAGGATGACGTTGCAATCCAGGTCAAGGGCGGGCAGCAGGCTCTCGGCTCCGAGATATGCGTGGGCCCATTGGATCTCGTCCAGGATGCCGGCCAGTGGCTCGCCGGTCTCCCACACGTCCCGATCGAGACCAGCCAACTCCGACAGCACGTCGTCACCCTCGATCGCGCCTATGCGCCAGCCATGGAGACCTAGCTTGCTCGCAATCTCCGCGGTAGCTGTCAGAGCGCCGGCCGGGTTGGCCGCACCGAGATTCGAGACCAGCCGGGTCGGCCTTCCCTCGCGCGCCGCGCAGAGGGGAAGCAACGCCTCCATGCGGGTCGAGAGAGCCGCGTCGTACCCCTTCTCGGGATCAGCCCTTCTTCGCGCGTGTGCCAGGGCGAGTGTCCGCTCTGCCAGGCACTCGAGTACCACGTAGTCGAGATCGCCTCGGGCGATGAGCGTTTGGGCGGCTTCAAGCCGGTCTCCGGCGTACCCGGCGCCCGCTCCGATACGGATCACCGCACGCCTCCAAAGCCGCTTGGCACTGGCAAGTCTGCGATAATCTATCGTATAGCATTTCTCGTGCCAACGATGATGCCCGAGGACGAGGACGATGTGAGCCGACTGAGGTCCCTCCCGCCCGCCGAACTGGACGAGCGCCAGCAAGCGCTGTACGCCTCGCTCACCGCGGGCAAGCGGTCCACCGGAGCGCAACTGTTCGCGCTCCAACACGGCGATGGATCCCTCACCGGCCCTTTCAACGCGCTGCTGCACGCGCCCGATCTCGGTCTCGCGGTAGCGAACGTGGGCGAGCAGTTGCGTTACTCCGGTGTTCTTCCGGGGCCTGCGCGGGAGGCGGTGATCCTCACCGTGGCGAGGACGTGGGCCAGTGAGTTCGAGTGGTACGCACATGCCCCGGTGGCCCGGCACGTGGGCCTGCCCGAGTCGGTCATCGAGGCCCTGCTCGCCGGCGAAGTCCCGGCATCAGTCGAAGCCCCGATTCAGGCGGCTGTGCTCGTGGCTACACACCTCCTGCGGCGCGAACCGCTTCCCGATGCCGTCTATGCCGAAGCAGTTGACCTGTTCGGCGAAGGCGGTGTCGTGGAGCTCGCGGTGCTGGTCGGCTACTACCAACTCCTCGCTGGGGTCCTCGAGACGTTTCGGGTCGGCCTTCCCGAGGGCGCCCAATCGTACTTCCAAGACAGCTGACGCCATCCCGAAGTCGAGGAGCTATGCAGACAGCCAACGACACCTACACCTCAGCCATCGTGATCGACGCGATGAACAACGCGGGTCTCACGGGGGACTATCTGCGCACCATTCGGGACGCCGGCGTCACGGCGGCCATGGTCCCGGCGTCGATCACGGATACCTTTGCCATGGCCGTGGAGCGCATTCTCGGAGTTCGAGACCTGGTGGCGGCCAACCCCGATGTGGTGGAAATCGTGCACTCCGTGGACGACCTGCACCGACTGAAGCGGGAGTCGAAGCTCGGCCTCATCCTGGCCTTGGAGGACTCGCGGCAACTGGACAAGGACCTGCGCAAGGTCCGGGTCTTTCAAGAGCTTGGTGTACGACGGATGCAGCTGGTCTACACCACCCTCAACGATGCCGGATGCGGTGCCGGTGATCGGCTGGACACCGGACTATCGCGGTACGGCATCGAGCTCGTGGGAGAGATCGAGCGCTGTGGGCTGCTTCTCGATCTCTGTCACTGCGGTCCGCAGACCTTGACCGACGCACTGGCCGTGGCCACTCGCCCGGCCATCTGGAGTCACACAAACGTGCGCGCGGTGTTCGACCACCCGAACAACCTCACAGACGAACAACTCGACGCCGTCGCGGTGAACGGCGGGGTCATCGGGGTATCAGGTGTGCCCTTCTACGCGGGTGCGCCGGGAGCCACGCTGGATGGCGTACTTGACCACGTCGATCACATCGTGGAGCGGATCGGCATCGATCACGTGGGGATCGGTCTGGCGATCTTCGAGAACCATCCGCTGTCCTTCTACGAGCGCTTTGCCAGCCTGCCGGTGGAGATCTACGGGACACCGCCGTGGTCCTGGCCCGAGGGAATCAGCACCATCGCGGACTTTCCGAACATCGCCACGGCGCTGTCGGATCGGGGCTACAGCGACGATGACATCACCTCGATCCTGGGCGGGAACGTCCTCAGGGTGATGACTGCCGCCTGGAACAGCGCTGCATGAACGGAGGTCGGTTCCTGGGGTCGCGCAGTCCGATGCCATGACCGCTCCGGCGGTGGTGGCGCCCCGCATCCTGTGCATCGGCCGCGGATATGCGCTGCGCTTCGCTGCGTGGGTGCTGTCCCGCGCCGGCTTCGATGTCACGGTTGCGCAGCGGGCCGGCGAGGAGGGCGAAACCTTCCCACTTCCCGGGCCGGCGAACGTCGTCTCGGACGAGGAACTGATGGCTTTGTTGGTCTCAGTTGACGTGTGCCTCACCGACAGTCCGATGATCGGGGACTCACTCTCGGGCGGCGGCGATGCTGGTGCGCCCTGGCCGCCCGAGCAGCTTGCCCTGGCCCTGGTGGAGATCGGTTGGCCGGCGGCCAGCGACGACGCCAATGCCGAGATCGCACTGTGGTCCGGAGTCGGCGCGGTCATCGGTGAGCAGGACGGGCCCGGCATTGCCCCTCCCGCCCGAATGCTGGAGGCGCTGGTCGGCCTGAACGCGGCAACAGCGGGCCTCGCCTCCTGGCTCGGTGCGCGCCGCGACGGCCGTGGCGAGCACGTGCGGCTTGACCCGGTGGACTGCATCGCGGGAATCGCCGGTGTGCAGGCGATGCAGTTCCTCAACTACGGGCGTCGCTGGGTGCGGTCAGGCCGCACGGCCTCCGGCTCCGGCGGGCCGTACCCGTTCCGGATGTTCCAGTGCGCAGACGGCTGGGTCGTCGTGATCTGCCGGTCCATGCTGGAGTGGCACTCGTTCCTGGACCTCTTGGGCAACCCCGTCTGGTCGCGCCGCCCGGAGTTCGCCGACCCGCTCGCGATCGCGGCTGACCACGCAGAAGAGGTAACCGCACTGGTCACCGAGCTGCTCAGCTCTCGTACGGTCGAGGAGGTCGTGGCGCAGGCGAGGGTCCATCGAGTTCCGCTGGCACCGTTGCGGTCCACCGCTGAGGCACTCGCCGATCCGCTCCTGTTCTCCGGCGGCAACGAACCACTGCCGGCGGTGGCGATCGAGCAGACTGCCCCACGGCGGTGTCCCTGGAGCCAGCGCCAGCCGGTCCCGGACACGGCCGCCGAGGTGCGCGGGCCGCTGGCCGGCGTGCGCGTGCTGGATCTCGGCTGGGTGTGGGCTGCCCCGATGGCCTGTGCCTGGCTGGCCGATCTGGGTGCTGATGTGGTGAAGGTGGAAAGCCTCGACCGCTTGGATCTGAGCCGCCGTCGCGGACTGGACTTCCCAGCTGGCGGCGGCGTGCCGCCCCGGTTGCCCGGGTACGAGCAGCCCTGGCTCTTCCAGGCGTGCAACCGCAACAAGCGCTCGATAGCCCTGGACCTCAAGGGTCCGGCTGATCGGGAGCGCTTTCTCGATCTGGTCGCCTCGGCGGACGTCGTGGTGGAGAGTTTCTCGACCGGTGTGCTCGAGCGGCTCGAGCTCTCGCCAGACGTGCTGCTAGCTGCCAATCCTGGGCTGCTGTTGGTCTCGATGGGTGGTCGCACCATCGACGGGCAATACCTGGGCCGCAGTTATGCGCCCATGCTGACAGCGCTTGCCGGCGTCGAGGCCCAGGTCTGCGACGGCGACGGCGAGCCACTCGGACACCTCAACTGGGGTGTGGCCGATCCGAACGCGGGGGCATGGGCGACCTTCGCCACCGTGTGTGCCCTGTCCCGGGACGAGGGTGGTGCCCACCTGTTGGTGTCTCAACTGCGGGCGCTGGTCAACACATGTGTCAGCGGCTACCAGGGATCGGCCGATCATGGGCCCCCAGTGGTCGATCCGGAGGAGGTCACCGTCGGGCATCTGCGCGGTACCGCTGCAGGGCCGCTGGGCGATGTCTACCGCCGCGTCATTGCCCGCAACTGGTCCCCCGACACAGGGGAACGCCTGGCCTTCAGCAGCCCGTGGGTGTTCCGCCGGATGCCGGTCGGGATCCGGCGAGGCGCACCACTGTTCGGCTCGACGTCGGTGGACTCAGTGCTGCAGCAGTGGACCTGAGCAGCAGTCTAGAATATATTCTAGTGATACGCAGCACACAGGCGACGTGTCCACCGCGCTGCTCGGCCGGGGCGATCAGGAGGCAGGCAATGCAGGATCAGGCTGCGGAACCAAAGTACGACGTCGTGTGGCCTGCTGGCCCGCATATCGGGGTGACGGCCGCGGAGTTGGCCGCGCGCCTGCCTGATCTGTCCGGCCGTACCGTCGCCTTCGTCTGGGATCACGTTTTCAACGGCCCGGGGATGTTCGAGCAGTTCACCGCAACAGCTCGGTCGCGCTTTGGTGCGGTGCACGTCGTTGGCCACGAGGAGTTCGGCAACATCCACGGCACCTCCGCCGAGGAACACGAGGCCGTCGCCGAACTCCCAGCTCGGCTGCGGGCACATCGGGTGGACGCGGCAGTTGTCGGCGTCGGTGCTTGAGGCAGCTGCACGCCCGCCGTGTTGCGGGCCTGTGTGGCGATCGAGCGCGCCGGGGTTCCCACGGTCGCGATCACGTCCACCGAATTTGTCGGGATGGCGCGGTTGATCGCGCGGCATCTGGGCGTCGACGGGATCCCACTCGCCGTCTACCCGGGCGTGATCCTCACCGACTCCCCGGCGGTCTTCGAGCGCAAGGTCGCCGAGGAGGTTGTCCCGGCACTCATCGACGGTCTGCTCGACAGCCGTGGTTCGACTGTGTTGGACGAAGCGGCAGAGGACGAACACGCACCCACCGAGGTGGTCCTCACGGGAAGCTACGACGAGATCCTGGACAGCTTCACCGAACGCGGCTGGACCGACGGTCTCCCGATCGTTCCGCCGACCATCGAACGGGTCGAGTCATTTCTGCGGTACACCGACCGGAGTCCGGACGAGGTCCTGGGCACGCTGCTACCGGCCTCCCGGGCCGCGACCGTTTGGAACGTCGCGGTCAACGGCGTCATGGCCGGCTGTCGCCCGGAGCATCTCCCGATCCTGCTGGCGGTGGTAGAAGCCGTGGCCGATCCGATCTTCCGGATCGAGGACGCCGGCAGCACGCCGGGCTGGGAACCGATGGTCATCCTGAGCGGCCCGCTGGCCGACGAACTCGGGTTCAACTCCGCTGCCGGCGCGCTGCGGGTGGGCAACCGGGCCAACACATCCATCGGCCGGTTCTTGCGCCTCTATATGCGAAATGTGGCCGGCCTGCGCCCGCAGCCCGACCAGACGGACAAGGGCGCGATCTCCTACACCTTCAATGTCGCTCTGTCGGAGAACGAGAGCGCCGTCCAGGAAATCGGCTGGCAGCCGTACCGGCTGGATCGAGGCTTCGAACCCACCGAGAACGTGGTCACCGTACGCAGCGTCGTGACCATCTCGGCCCCCATCTACACCGCCGGCGAGCACCCGGAGGATCACCTCGAGACCATTGCACGCCTGATGGCCGACGCGATCGGACCCTGGTGCTATCACGACTACATCTACGAACAGCAGCACCCGCTGCTCGTCCTCGGCCCGGGGATCGCGGCGGCCATCGCAGCCGGCGGGATGAGCAAGGACGACGTACGCCGATACCTGTACGACAACGTGCTGATCGACGGCGCCTGGGTGGCGAAGTACGCGCCGGGGGTCAGCGGCAAGGCCTTTGACTGGGCGGATTTGGCCGCCCGCGGCAAGGCGCCGGCCGAATACGCGACGGCGGCCACCGACGGCCGAAAGGTCCGTGGCTTTCTGCGCCCGGAGTGGACCGACATCGTCGTCGCCGGGAATCCGGGCCGAAATCAATCCCGCGGCTACATCGGCAACCACGGCCAAGGCATCCCGGTGAGTAGGGCGGTGGCCTTGCCCGCCGACTGGGTCCGCCTCCGCCGGGAGCATCAGGCGTGAACCACAGCTCGGGACTCGTCATCACCGATGCCCAGGTGCACATCTGGGCGCCACCTTCACCGGAACGGCCCTGGGCGCCGGGTGGGGAGAGCTACTCCTCCGGTGTGGACAACCTGTCCAGCGCGGATCGCGCGCCGATGATGGCGCCGGAACTGCTGAGCCAGATGGATCAGGCCGGCGTCAGTCGAGTGGTGCTCGTGCCGCCGACCTTCGCGGGCGACCGCAACGACATTGCCTTGGCCGCGGCCCAGGAACGGCCGGACCGGTTCGCGGTGATGGGCCGCTTCGACCCCACCGACCCCGCAGGCCGCGAGCGCCTCGGGTCGTGGCTCGAACAGCCCGGCATGCTGGGAATGCGGCTCACCTTCCACTGGGGGGATCAGCGGCGATGGCTGCATGACGGGACAATGGATTGGTTCTGGCCCGAAGCCGCCAAGGCCGGCATCCCGGTTGCGGTCTACCCACCGGGTGCAATCGACACCATCGGCAAGGTGGCCGCTGCACATCCTGACCTCAAGCTGGTGATCGACCACTTCGCGATGCC
>JALZIX010000342.1 GCA_030860025.1 Actinomycetota bacterium | reverse complement strand
TGCCGCTGGTCACGACGACCGCCTTGACCTCGGGGTGCTCGAAGCGCAGCCGGTTGGTTGCGTCGTAGAGCTCGATGTCCACGCCGAGGTCGTAGGAGTTCAGTTTGAGCTCATAGCCCGGGACGATTCCGCCCTGCTCGTCGACGTCGAGGGTGAGCGTGGCGATTTCGCCGTCGACGGAGACCCTCCAGTGCTTGTAGTCCGCCGGCCGGGTCCGGAAGGTGACAGTCGGCACGTCGCTCACGACAGGCACGGGCTCGGCATCGGTCTCGGTGACTGGCACGCCGGCACTGGTCATGATTGCTCCTCACGGGTGCGGATAGCCTTAATTGTCTACAGAATAGTGGCGTCACGTCAAGAGCTTGTCGTACATTAAGGCTGGGGTTGGCGCGGCGGGCGCGGGTCGTGCTGAGCGCGACCACGCTGCCGTGTCACGATCGCCACGGAGATTCTGGGTCACGGAGGTGTGGGTCAATGACGCGCCAGATGACGGGGGCTGACCTGTCGTCCACGCGTCCGGGTGGGCCAAGCCCGCCGGGCGTGGCTGCCCGACGTCACGAGTTCGGTACGGCGAGCGCCTCCTCGTACCTGCTGACCGTGCTCGGCGAATTCGTTCTGCCGCGCCAGCAGCCGGTCTGGACCGCGGCCTTGACCGACACCCTGGAACTGCTCGGCATCGAGCACCGGGCCGCGCGGCAGGCGCTTGCCCGGACCGGTGCCGACGGGTTGATCGCCTCGGCGAAGGTCGGCCGGCGAGCGCAATGGACCCTGACGCCGACTGGGCGGCGGCTGCTCAGCGATGGTGCCGAGCGGATCTACAACTTCACCACCGAGACCCTCGAATGGGACGGGGAGTGGCTCGTGCTGTTGGTCAGCGTCCCGGAGACCGAACGCGGATTGCGGCGTCGCGCCCGTACCCGGTTGGCCTGGGCGGGCTTCGGCTCACCCGCACCCGGCGTCTGGGTGACGCCGCGGCCCTCGCTGGCCGACGAAGCCCGCGAAGTGCTCGCCGACCTCGGCCTCAACCGGTCAGTCTTCTCCTTCGTCGGAGAACACGCCGGGATCGGGCACGAGCCGGATCTGGTGGACCGGGCATGGGACCTGCCAGAGATCGCCGCTAGGTACGAGCGGTTTGTGACCACGTTCAGCGAGATCGAACCCGCCGACAACACCGAGGCTCTGTTCTTCCAGATCCATCTGGTCCATGAGTGGCGGCGGTTCCCGTTTCTTGACCCTCAGTTGCCCACGGACCTGTTGCCGGAGAAGTGGGTCGGCCGAAGCGCGCGGCTGCTCTTCCACGACCGACACGACGGCTGGCGAGCAGGCGCCGAGGCGCAGTGGAGACTGCTCTGCGCGGGTTGATCATCGGCAAATGAGGGAGTTTGCTCGGCCGGTCATAACCGCCAAGTTTGCCGATGATCGACTTGGCTGGGGTCAGGCGACCCCGAGCAGTCGCCTAGCCGTCGGCTCATCGGCTCGGAAATCGGCCGTCGAGCTGCGGTGGGCGATCTGCCCCTTCACCATCACGGCGATCTCGTCGGCTACCCCGAAGGCCAGATGCAGGTCCTGCTCAACGAGTAGCACGGTGACGCCCTCGGCTTTCAGCGTGCCGATCACGCTGCCGATCTGATCCACGATCGTTGGCGCCAAGCCATCGGAGGGCTCGTCCAGAAGCAGCATCCGCGGACCGGTGAGCAGGGCTCGGGCGATCGCCAGCATCTGCTGCTCGCCACCGGAGAGCTGACCGCCGAGATGCTTGCGGCGCTCGCCCAGCCGCGGTAGCAACTCCAGGATCTTGGGCACTGTCCAGGTGCCCCCCGAGGCTCCTCGTCGCGATGCCAACGTCAGATGCTCGGTGACATCCAGGTTCGGCCAGATCCGGCGCCCCTGCGGTACCAGCGCCAGTCCGGCCCGGGCGATCTGGTCTGTCCGGCGCCCGGCCAGTTCATTGCCGTCCAGGGTGATCGAGCCACCCGTCGGGCGAACCAGGCCCATCACCGTGTGGATCAGCGTCGTCT
>JALZIX010000316.1 GCA_030860025.1 Actinomycetota bacterium | reverse complement strand
CTGCGGCCAGGCCTCCGCCACCAGCATGCCGACCGAGTCCTCGACCTCGACTGCCGAGCCCGCAACCACCCAGCCCACAACCACCGAGCCCACCACTACTCGATCCCCGACGAGCCGGCCGACCAGCACCGAGACCACCGCGACTGACACCTGCGCCGCATCGAGCGAGCCGCCAACTCCGACGACCACACCGTCCCAGCAGTCGACCGAGTCCGGGCTCGAGGCGCAGAGCGCCGGCACCGGCGCGCCACCCGTCGTCCACCGTCCGCCGGTTGGCTCCTCGAGGCCTACCCCGCCCGCCAGCAGTGAACGGGAAACCAGGCCCGGCTCCTATGACGGTGCGGAGGCTCCCGTCTTCGGCGTACTCGATGGGCTAGACCTGTCACCGCGCGGTGACGACTCGGACATCCTCCGGGAGGTCTTCCTGCAGACGGCGGACTCCGTCAGCATTTCCGAACCGACGCCTGACGTACTCAGTACGCCGGTCCTTCTCGCGTTGCTCTTCCTGACTGTCGTGGGTTCCGGACTGGTTCGTACGAGCCTCACCGCGCGACGAGTCAAGAAGCTCGGCTCCGCCGCAAGCACCTGACGTCCCGGTGACGCCGGGTCCCCATTCGGCGCTGGTCCAAGCCTGGGGTAATCTGGACAACGGTCGCCGCGCAGGTGGATTCAGCTGCCCGTCGCGTGCAACGACCGATATGTGTGCAGACCCTCCTGCTGCGGATCGTCCGTGGCCGTCTAGTCCAGAGGAGGTGGGTGCTGACGTGCGTCACTACGAAGTCATGGTCATCCTCGATCCAGAGCTCGAAGAGCGGACCATCAACCCGTCGTTGGAGCAGTTCCTGACGGTGGTGACCAAGGACGGCGGTACTGTCGACAAGATCGACATCTGGGGCCGTCGCCGCTTGGCCTACGAGATCAACAAGCAGATCGAGGGCATCTACGCCATCGTCAACCTCCAGGCCAATCCCTCGGCCGTCCAGGAACTGGACCGCCAGCTCAACCTCAACGAGTCGGTACTGCGGACCAAGGTGCTCCGCCCGGAAATCCGCTAAGGGGCGACAGACATGGCAGGCGACACCATCATCACCGTGGTCGGCAACCTCACCGCAGACCCGGAGCTGCGCTTCACCCCGAGTGGAGCTGCGGTGGCCAACTTCACTGTGGCCTCCACCCCCCGGACCTTCGACCGGCAGACCCAGGAGTGGAAGGACGGCGACGCGCTGTTCCTGCGCTGCAACGTCTGGCGCCAGGCCGCCGAGAACGTGGCCGAGTCCCTCACCCGGGGCGCCCGCGTCGTCGTCTCCGGTCGGCTCAAGCAGCGCTCGTTCGAGACCAAAGAGGGCGAGAAGCGCACCGTCGTGGAGCTGGAGGTGGACGAGGTCGGTCCGTCCTTGCGCTATGCCACGGCCAAGGTCACCAAGGCCTCCCGCGGTAGCGGCGGTAGTGCCGGCGGGTTCGGCGGTTCCGGCTCCAGCGGCGGTTCCGACGACCCCTGGTCCACCCCGGCCGCGCCCAGTACGGACGAACCGCCCTTCTAGTCCCTTCGCCCGTTCGCTCGTACGGCCACTCGTACGCGCTGACTTCCAGGAGAAAGCAACCCCATGGCAAAGCCCCCACCCCGTAAGCCGCGCAAGAAGATCTGCGCGTTCTGCAAGGACAAAGTCACCTACGTCGACTACAAGGACACCAACCTGTTGCGCAAATACATCTCCGACCGGGGCAAGATCCGCGCCCGCCGGGTGAGCGGCAACTGCTCCCAGCATCAGCGCGACATCGCCGTTGCGGTGAAGAACAGCCGTGAGATGGCCTTGCTGCCCTACACCTCGACTGCTCGCTAGGGGTGGCGGGATGACTATGCGGTTGATCCTCACTCAGGAAGTGGGCGGTCTCGGTAGCCCGGGCGACGTCGTCGAGGTCAAGGACGGGTACGGGCGCAACTACCTGCTTCCCCAGGGCTTCGCCATGAAATCGACCAAGGGCGCCGAGAAGCAGATCGACACACTCCAGCGGACCCGTGCCGCCCGCGAGGTGCGCACGCTCGAGGAGGCCAAGTCCGTGGCCGGGCAACTCGGTGCCCTGGCGGTCACCTTGAAAGCTCGTGCCGGAGATGCCGGCCGGCTGTTCGGCTCGGTAACCACCACCGACATCGTTGATGCCGTGAAGGCGGCCGGAGGCCCGGAACTGGACAAGCGTCGGGTGGAGTTGCACGGTGCGATCAAGTCCACCGGCCGGCACACTGTCACGGTCCGGATCCACCCGGAGGTAGCCGCCGAGGTCACGTTGGACGTCGTACCCAGCTGACCGCCACCGTCCACCCCGAGGAAAACTTTCTGTTGTCCACAGGCAGTGGATTCCGGTTGAGCGGAGCGACCTGCACCGACAGCCAACATGGCGGCTGGCTTTCCACTGAGATCCCCACTCGTGCCCACAGGCCGAATCGGCGTGGCGCACAAGTTGTTCGACGGTGCCGTGCACGTCGAGAGTTGGCCGCCGATTCCCGTCCCGCGTAGCTTCTCCCTGCGCAGACCCAGCTGAGTCCGCGCACGAACACAGCGGTTGTCAGACCCTGCGTAGAACATACGTTCGAGCATGATGTCGAGGGTCTGGGCAGTGGTCTCGAGGGGGTCCGGTCGGTGGCGGTCGCTGATGACCTGGATCGGACGAGTTCGCCCGAGTTCGACCGCCAGCCGCCACAGGACTTCGCCGCCGAGCAGTCAGTGCTGGGCGGCATGCTGCTGTCCAAGGATGCCATCGCCGATGTGATCGAGACGCTCAAGGGTGCGGACTTCTACCGTCCGGCTCATCAGCTGGTCTACGACACCATCGTCGACCTGTACGCCCGTGGTGAGCCCGCCGATCCGGTCACCGTCTCCTCGGCGCTGGGCAAGTCGGGCAATCTGCTGCGGGTGGGCGGTGCGCCGTACCTGCACACACTCATCTCGTCGGTGCCGACCGCCGCCAACGCCGGCTACTACGCGACGATCGTCGCCGAACGCGCCATCCTCCGCCGACTGGTCGAGGCCGGTACGCGGATCGTGCAACTCGGGTACGGCGCTGCCTCCGGTCGCGGCGGCGAGGTCGACGAGATCGTCGACCGGGCCCAGGCCGAGGTGTACGACGTCACCGAGCGCCGGATGTCCGAGGACTACGTCGTCCTGGAGAAGTTGCTCCAGGGGACGATGGACGAGATCGACGCGATCTCCTCGCGTGGTGGGGTACCCCTGGGAGTTAAGACCGGCTTCGAGGAACTCGACGAGAAGACGCACGGGTTGCACCCCGGCCAACTCGTCCTGGTGGCGGCCAGACCTGCCCTCGGCAAGTCGACCCTGGCACTGGACATTGCCCGCAACTGCTCTATCAAGCTCGGGCTGGCCTCGGTGATCTTCTCGTTGGAGATGAGCAAGTCCGAGATCACCATGCGGCTGCTGTCGGCCGAGGCGAAGGTTCCGTTGCATCACATGCGTTCCGGCAACCTCAACGACGGCGACTGGACCAAGCTGGGCCGGCGGATGGGCGAGGTCGCCGACGCGCCGCTCTATATCGACGACTCACCCAACCTCACGATGATGGAGATCCGCGCGAAGTCCCGGCGGCTCAAACAGCGCCACGACCTGCGGCTGGTCATCGTGGACTACCTGCAGCTGATGACCAGCGGTCGCAAGGTCGAGTCCCGCCAGCAGGAGGTGTCGGAGTTCTCCCGGCAACTCAAGCTGCTTGCCAAGGAGCTCGATGTCCCGGTGATCGCGGTCTGCCAGCTCAACCGCGGTCCCGAGCAGCGCCAGGACAAGAAACCGATGCTCGCCGACCTCCGTGAGTCAGGTTGTCTCCCAGCCAGCACCCGGATTCTGCGCGCGGACACCGGGGCAGAGGTGACGATCGGGTCGCTGTTCACAGCGGGCGAGCGCGACGTGCCGGTCTGGTCGCTCGACGACCGGCTGCGGCTCGTGCCCAGGACGATGACTCACGCGTTCTCGTCGGGCGTCAAAGACGTCTTCCGGCTTCGACTTACGTCCGGGCGCGAGGTCGACGCGACCGCGAACCACCCGTTCCTGACGGTAGACGGCTGGCTCCCGCTGCGCGAACTGACCGTAGGGTCTCGCGTCGGCGTCCCCCGCCACGTCCCCGCCCCGCAGAATTCCGGCACGAGTTTCGATGAACGAGTTGTTGCGTTGGCAGACGCGGTCGGCAGGGACTCCAAGCGGCCGGGGGCGATGCCCGCTATCCAACCTGAGGTTTTCTCCCTCGGCACCAGACAAGTACGGCTCTTCCTCCGTGAGCTCTGGAACGCTGGTGGGGTCACGTCGTGGGATGAGCCGTCGAAGACCTGCAGGATCACGTTCGACTCCGCACAGCGCAGGGTCCTGGACGATCTAGCCCGCTTGTTGCTCCGCTGCAACGTGCTCGCAAACATCCACCCGGGTAGGGCACGCGGGTCTGCCGGGTGGCGGCTCTCGATATCGCAACCGGAACAGCAGCTGCGCTTCCTGACCAAGGTCGGCGGTGGCCGCGACGCCGCGATCGCTGCTAAGGGCTTGCAGTCGTCGACCACGGCGAAGAACGAGTTGACGATCCCGGAGCAGGTCTGGACAGAGGTTCACGGCATCGTGGCGGCCGAACCTCGGTTGCTATCTGCGATCGCCGATGAGGTCTTCGGAGCCGGAGCTAGGACGATGACTCGATCGCGCGAGCGTCTGGGTCGACTTGCGGCTGTTCTCGACGACGCCGCGATCGACATCGTTGCGACCAATGACATCTTCTGGGACGCGGTCGCCGAAATCACTCCGCTGGGTGAACAGGAGACCTACGACGCCACCGTCCCGGGTACCCACAACTTTGTCGCCAACGGGATCGCGGTCCACAACTCGCTGGAGCAGGATGCCGACCTCGTGCTGCTGATCCACCGCGAGGACTTCTACGAGCCGGAGTCACCTCGCGCGGGTGAGGCGGACCTGCTCGTGGTCAAGCACCGCAA
>JALZIX010000306.1 GCA_030860025.1 Actinomycetota bacterium | reverse complement strand
GGGCTTCCGTCCTGGACGTGGTGAACGAGGACTTCGTACGCACGGCTGAGTCCAAAGGCCTTGCCACGTCGACGATCCGGAGCCGGCACATCCTGCGTAACGCCATGCTCCCGGTGGCGACGACGATTGGCCTGCAGACCGGCCTACTGCTGTCGGGGGCGGTGCTCACCGAGACGGTGTTCGCCTTCGGTGGCGTCGGTTCGTTCATCAAGGACGCGATCCAACAGCGGGACTATGCCGTCCTGCAGGGCTTCATCCTGTTGCTCGCGATCGTGTTCGTTCTGGTGAATCTGCTGGTGGACATCTCGTACGGTCTGCTCGATCCCCGGGTTCGGGTTCGCTGATGGCCCTTTCCACGGCGAAGCGGGAGCGCATCGATTCCCTGGCTGCGATGGCCTCGGGGCGGACCGGCGAGGTCGGTGTCTCGCTCACCAAGAGCGCCTTCCGTCGACTGCGCCGCAACCCGATCGCGATCATCGGCGCGGTCCTGGTTGCGATCTTCATCCTTGTGGCGATCTTCGCTCCGCTGTTGGCGCCCAAGGACCCACGGGTCTTCTACTTGTTCAGCGAGGTGCGACCGAACTTCATCCCCGGCGGTCGCGAGGGGTTCCCGCTCGGCGTCGACCGGCTGGGGCGCGACGAACTGTCGCGGCTGATATACGGGTCACGGCAGTCGCTGCTGATCGGAGTCGTGTCGACGATCATCGGCGTCGTGGTCGGAATGGCAGTGGGCCTGATCGCCGGCGGGTTCGGGGGCAAGGTCGACACGGTGGTCATGCGCTTCGTCGACATCTTGCTGTCGATCCCCGGCTTGCTGATGGCGATCACGGTTTCGCTGATCCTGGGGTTCAACATCTACTCGATCATGATCGCGATCGCGGTGACCCAGATCCCGATCTTCGCCCGGCTGTTGCGCGGCTCCATGCTGTCCCAGCGCGATGCTGACTTCGTGCTGGCCGCCCGGTCGTTGGGCGTGCGCCGGCGAAAGATCGTCTTCAGTCATGTGCTCCCCAACTCCCTGTCGCCGGTGATCGTTCAGGCCACGTTGTCGTTGGCCACCGCCATCATCGAGGCCGCCGCACTGAGCTTCCTCGGCCTCGGCCCGGCCGACCGGGGGATCCCGGAGTGGGGCTCGATGCTCGCCGATGCCCAGGACTTCCTGACCGTGCGGCCCGAACTGGCCTTCTATCCCTGCATCTGCATCGTCGTCGCTGCACTCGGCTTTACCCTGCTCGGCGAGTCGCTGCGTGAAGCCCTCGACCCGAAGTTCAGACGATGAGCGAGTCAGGGGCATAGATGACCGCGCCGAGTCGGACGGTGACCGGGCCCAGCACGGGGCAGCCGCTATTGCGGGTCGAGGACCTGTCGGTGGTCTTCCAACGCAAGGGAGAGACGGCGACGCGAGCTGTCGACGGAGTGAGCTTTTCCGTGGCGCCGGGCCAAACCCTCGGTCTGGTAGGCGAATCCGGCTGCGGCAAGTCGGTCACCTCACTCGCCATCATGGGCCTGCTGCCCAAGCGTGGCGTCCAGGTCTCCGGCGCTGTGTACTTCGAGGACCGCAACCTGCTGGAACTTTCCGACGGCGATCTCCGGGATCTGCGCGGCGCCGAGATCGCGATGATCTTCCAAGACCCACTGTCGGCGCTGAATCCGGTCATCCCAATCGGCGTTCAGGTGACCGAGGTCCTCACCCGGCACCGCGACATGAAGGGCGATGCTGCCAAGGCGGAGGCGGTGGATCTGCTCGATCGGGTCGGCATCCCCGACCCGAAGCGGCGACTCAACGAGTATCCGCACCAACTGTCCGGGGGGATGCGGCAGCGCGCGCTGATCGCGATGGCGCTGGCCTGTCAACCGCGGCTGCTCATCGCCGACGAGCCCACGACGGCCTTGGATGTCACGATCCAGGCGCAGATTCTCGAGTTGCTGCGCGAACTGGTCGTCGGCTCGGATACCGCCCTGGTCCTGATCACCCACGACCTCGGGGTTGTGGCCGGGCTGTGTGACTCGGTGCACGTCATGTACGCCGGGCGCATCATCGAGAACGCCAACCGGCGGGAGATCTTCTACAACGGGCGCCACCCCTACACCGGCGGCCTTCTCGGCTCCATCCCTCGGCTGGATGCCGTACGCGGGGAGACACTGCACCCGATCCGGGGCTCGGCGCGCGATGCAATTCCCTGGATGGAGGGATGTGCGTTCGCGCCCCGCTGCGATCACGTGCAAGACGACTGCATCGGCCAGCCGCCGCCGCTGGGCACGATCACCGGAGGTCATCTACTGCGCTGTCTGCATCCGCTCGCCGAATCCGAGTTGCCGAGGACTGAGACCTTGGAAACGATGATATGAGCGCCGAGACGCAGACAACGACTGCGCCGGGGGACGTGCTCCTCGACGTCGCCGGCCTGAAGGTCTACTTCCCGATCCGCAGTGGCATCTTCTTCGACCGCACGATCGGCCACGTCAAGGCGGTCGACGGTGTCGACCTGAGTATTCGGCGCGGAGAGACCTACGGCCTGGTCGGTGAATCCGGATGCGGCAAAAGCACATTCGGCCGCGGCGTGCTCCGGCTCAACGAGCCGACGGAGGGCAAGGTCATCTTCGACGGGGTCGATGTGGCCAGCATCGACGGCGAGGACCTTCGGTCGATGCGTCGTCGAATGCAGATGATCTTCCAGGATCCGCTGTCCAGCCTCGACCCTCGGCAGAACATCGAGTCGATCATGAGCGAGGGCATGCGCGCCCATGGGCTGGGTGGCGACGGCGCTGCCCGTCGTACGCGCATCACCGAACTCTTGGAGGCGGTCGGCATGTCCGCCTCGGCCCTGCGCCGCTATCCCCACGAGTTCTCCGGGGGCCAGCGTCAGCGGATCGGGATCGCCCGGGCGCTGGCCGTTGAGCCGGACCTGATCGTGGCCGATGAGCCGGTGTCCGCACTGGACGTCTCGGTCCAGGCCCAGGTGATCAACCTGCTCGAGGAACTGCAGGGTCAGTTCGGCTTGACCTATCTGGTGATCGCCCACGACCTCGCCGTCGTGCGGCACATCAGCGACACCGTCGGGGTGATGTACCTGGGCCGGTTGGTGGAACAAGCGCCCTCCGACGACCTCTACGCCGAGCCGCTCCATCCGTACACCCGGGCCCTCATGTCCGCCGTACCCGTTCCCGATCCTGAAGTCGAGGACCGCCGTGAGCGGATCCTCCTCGCTGGTGACCTGCCCTCGCCGGCGAATCCGCCGCCGGGCTGCCGATTCCACACCCGTTGCCCGTGGCGGCAGGAGACCCGCTGCGATGACGAAGAACCGCAGTTGCGCGAGTTGGGCACGCCGGTGCTCGGCGCCCCCCCTGTCCACGCGGTGAGTGGCGCCGCAACGGCTGCGCATTCTGCAGTGGACGGCCGGCACAGGGTTCCGCTCGCCGATGGTCCGCAGTCCGCGGTGCATGCAGACCCGGTCGTACCGAGGGCCCCGCACTTGGTGGCTTGCCATTGGGCCGAGGCGATCCGGGACGGTCAGATCCGGCCCAAGTCTGCTGAACAGGTGGCCGCCGACCAGGGTGTCTACATCGCGGCCGAGGGCGGGCTGGATGCCGCCACAGTCATCGAGGCCGGCCGAGACCCGTTCTCGCCTGGCGCCTGACCCGCCCCCTCCACCGGGACGTTATGCGCATAACGTCCCAGAATTCGGGGCAATTGCGGGACGTTATGCGCATAACGTCCAAAGTCAGGGCGATCCCGGATGACCGCGGAAGCCCTGACGCCGGACAATGGCTGAATGGCCGGGCCGGTGATCATGTCGCTGGGCTGGTTCAGCCTTTCCTCCGCTGGCTCGCTAAGCCAGAGTTCGGCTGCCGACTGGCTGAGCCAGGTCTCGGCTTCAGCACAGAGCGTGGCGGCCACCAGCTATCCGGTGATGGTCGGCCTGGTGTTGTTCGGGTCGGTGATACCGGTTGTCCCCACTGGGGCGATCGTGGCGGCGGCCTCGGCTCTCGCCCTCACGACATCGGGCTTCTCGGTCGGGATCGTCGTCGTGCTGGCCGCCGCCGCTGCCTTCACGGGTGACGTGATCACGTTCGTGATCTGCCGGTCTCAAGGGTCCCGTGCGCTGGACTTGTTGATGAAGCGCAACGACTCCTCGCGCCTGGACTGGGCCCGTGACCAGGTCGCAAACCACGCTTGGCGGCTGATCATCGTGGGGCGGGTTCTGCCGGCCGCACGCATTCCCGTGCTGTTCGCTGCCGGCTCCCTGCGCTACCCGTGGGTGAAGTTCCTGCCGGTAGAGGTAACGGCGGCGCTGATCTGGGCGGTTCTGTACGCCGCCGTCGGTGTCCTCGGCGGAGCGCTGTTCGACTCACCACTGATCGCAGTCGCCGCGGCGGTCGTCCTGGCCTTGCTGGTCACGGCCGTACCCGCGCTCTACCGCCGGGTACGTGCCCGCCAGGCGGTCTCGGCCTCATGAGCCGGCCGGCGTCGAAGGAGCACGGGCGCCTCATCCGGAGCGGGCGCAACGTTGCTCGGCTCATCCTGGTCTGGCTGGCCGCTACGGTGACCTTGCTGGTCCTCGACGACATCATGCGCGGCTTCGAACTCGAGGAACGTTGGCTCGCACCACTGATCGCGCTGTGTCTCGGCCTGCTCTACGCCCTTGTCTGGCCGCTGATCATGCGAATCGCCCTGGGGTTCACGGTGGTAACGCTGGGCCTGGGTGGCCTGCTCCTTAGCGGACTGCTCGTCCTCGGGGTCTTCGTAGCCGTCCCAGGAGCGGAGATCCGCGGTCTCCCGACGGCGATCCTGATCGCAATCTGGTTGAGCATCGCGACCAGCTTCGTCAGCAGCCTGTTGTCCATCGACGAGGACGAACTCTTCTTCCGCAGAGCCGCCCGGCGGATGCGCCGGCGCCGCAGCGCCGCAGCCCAGGATGCAAGTCCAGGCGTGATCTACCTGCAGATAGACGGTCTCGGATACGACGTCCTGCGCCGGGCGCTCCGGGACGGGAATGCTCCCCATCTGGCGCGCTGGGTCCGGAGCGGCACGCATCGGGTCTCGCTGTGGCACACCGACTGGAGCTCCCAGACCGGTTCCAGCGTTGCCGGGATTCTGCACGGCGCCAACGAGGGGATTGTGGCCTTCCGCTGGTACGACAAACCGGCTCACCGCCTGATTGCGGTCTCCCGGCCGAGCGACGCCGCTGAGATCGAGCGCCGGATCACCAACGGTCACGGCTTGCTCAGTGGTGGCGGGGCGAGTCGCGGCAATCTCTTCACCGGCGATGCCACACATGTCAGCTTGACGATGAGCGCGCCGATCCGCCGCAAGGGGCGACTCGGCGCGGGCTACTACGCGTACTTCGCCAATCCCATCAACGCGGGCCGTACCGCTGCGATGTATGTGGTCGAGGTAGTACGGGAAATCGTCGCCGCAGCCGGTCAACGACGCAACGACGTGTGGCCGCGGGTCAGGCGTGGCGGCATCTACCCGTTCATCCGGCCGGCCACGACCGTCCTGTCCCGCGACGTCGTGACCGCGGCGATCAGCGAGGACATGATCGAGGGTCGACCGGCCGTCTACGCAGACTTCCTCGGGTACGACGAGGTGGGTCACCATTCCGGGATCGAGCGCTACGACGTGCTCGGAGTACTACGCAGAATCGATCAACAGATTGGTCGACTGGCCCGGGTGAGCGCGTTGGCCCCGCGGCCGTACGAGTTCGTGATCCTCTCCGATCACGGGTTGACCCAGGGGCCGTCGTTCACCGATCGCTTCGGCTACACGTTTGATTCGTTCGTACGGGCGGCCAGCGGCTCACATCCGCACGCCCAGCCCGAGTCCTCAGCCCGCAAGGCGCGCAAGGGCCCCCCGTCTCGCAACGAACACTCGTCCAGTGAACGCGTCCGCTCAGCCCGTGGGCAGCAGGAAATCGCTGCCGGCGACATCACCATCCTCTTCTCGGGCCACTCGGCCAACATCGCGCTCATGCGGGTCGAAGGCCGGGCCACGGCCGAGCAGATCGAGGCGGTCTACCCGCATCTGCTCGAGCGGCTGCGTGACCATCCCGGCGTTGGATTCCTTCTGGTAGCGAGCAGCGAATGCGGCGGGCTGGTTCTTGGTCGATCGGGATCCATCCGGCTGGACACCGGAGAAGTGACCGGTAAGGATCCATTGGCTGACTACGGGCCGCATGCCCTTGCGCAGGTCACCCGTACCCACGGCTTCGCCAACTGTGCCGACATCATCGTCAACAGCGCATACGACCCCCGCACCGACGAGGCTTCCGCCTTCGAGATGCACGTGGCTTCGCACGGCGCGCTCGGTGGACCACAGAGTGAAGCCTTTCTGCTCTATCCGAGCGGATTCCGCCCGCCACCGGATCCGATCGTGGGCGCAGAGCCGATGTACGACGTGCTGCTCGGGTGGCGCCAAGATCTCGGTCACGGGCCCGCGCCGACACCCGCGTTGCCTGCCGAATTCGCGGACACCCCCGGCTGAGTCAGGATTCGCCCAGCCTGCTGGGCAGGCCGGATTTCGGCTCACCGCGTACGGTCGCTGGATGCCTACTTCTTCACGCTTTCACCTGGCGGTACCTGTTGACGATCTGAGGGCCGCGGCCGACTTCTACGGGAACGTCTTGGGTTGTCGCCCAGGGCGCAGCAGCGACGAATGGGCGGACTGGGACCTGTACGGACATCAATTCGTCACCCATCTCGCGCCCGGTTCCGGTACGCGAGCACACAACTCGGTCGACGGGCACGAGGTGCCGATTCCGCATTTCGGCGTGCTCTTGTCGGTCGCGGAGTTCCACGCCCTCGCCGACCGGTTGCGAGCCGCGGCAACGACTTTCGTGATCGAGCCCTATCTGCGGTTCGCCGGCGAACCGGGGGAGCAGTGGACGATGTTCTTCCTCGACCCCGCGGGCAACGCGCTCGAGTTCAAGGCCTTCGCCGACGACGCACAGGTCTTCGCCACCTGATCCGCAATCGCTTGCCATGGGGAGTTCCGCCAGGACTGAGCGGATCGGTCAGCACGGGCCCTCATGGACACGGCGCGGGTACTGGCACACACTTGCCTGATGGGCGTGACCCCGCTGCCCCGCCGAGGGACGGTTCTCACCGGCCGGGATGCCGCCGCCCGCATGCTCCGGGTCAGCTACCATCCCGAGGTCGGTCGGGTGGTGCTCTCCATCTGGGACCACGACGTATGCATGGCGACGTTTCGCCTGGCCCCGCACGACGTACCCGAACTCGTACGCGGCCTGAGCGCTTGCCTGGTGCCGCCCGAGCAGGCCCCGGTCACCGGATCGGCGACGGTGGCGAGCCCGATCCACCAACCGCCGCCGGCTGCCTCGGCCTAGCGCTCAGCTGGACGGGGTCCGCACGGCGTCGGGCAGATGAGCGGCTGCGACCTGCTCACCATGACGGCGCAACAACCGCCAGAACATGATGGTCAGAGCCGCTTGGATTGCTCCGGAGACGATGAACGTCGTGGGGACGGTGGTCAGCGCGGCCAGTAGGCCACCGAGCAGCGCGCCCACGGGCATCAGTCCCCACACCAGGGTTCGATAGGCCCCCTGCACCCGGCCGAAGAGCCGCTCCGGGATCAACGCCTGGCGCAGCGAGATGATCAGCACATTGAAGAGCGAGATCGACAGCGCCACAGTCCCGAAGAGCACGGCGCCCACCCAGACATTGCCGGTCAGTCCCATGCCAAGGGTTGCTGCGGCGGTGAGTGCGGACGTGAGCACCATGGCCCTGACCCGTCCGAACGCGACACCGACCCGCGCGGCGACCAGACTTCCGAGCAGGCCGCCGACACCCGCCGACACCAGGAAGGCACCGAACGCCATCTCCGGTACGCCGAGGGTGTCGACCACGTAGAGGACCAGGAGGCTGCTCGCCATCGTCTCGGCTGCGCCCACCAGCCCGACGATGACGGCCATACCGCGCAGCAGCTCGTGACCGCGCAGCCAGCGCAGTCCCTCCACGATGTCCGCCCGGATGCTGACCGGACCGGACGCTGCCTGCGCATCGCGGGCCGGCCGAAGGTTGCCGACGATGCTCAGGATCAGCAATGCGGCGAGCAGGTACGCGATCGCGCTGCTGACGAAGGGCGCAATCACGAGCCAGGCGAACAGGAAAGAGCCGATCGGCGCCGCCAGGAACGAATGGGTCACGAACTCGGCAGAGGACAGTGGTCCGTTGGCCCGGTCCAGCTGGTCGCGACGGACCACCTGGGGCAGCATGGCCCGGGCTGCGCCGTCGTACACGGTCTCGGCCACGCCCAGGACGAACGTGAGCGCGTACAGCAGCGGAAGGCTGACCTGGTCGATGGCGATGGCCAAGACCAATCCGCCAACGGCTGCGGTGCGTACGAGATTGGCAGACGACATCGCCCGGCGCCGATCCATCCGGTCGACCAGTGCCCCGGATGGGATGGCGAACAGCAACCAGGGCAGGAACGCCAAGGACGTCAAGGCGCCGATCAGGACAGGGTCCCGGGTCAGCGTGATCGCCAGCAACGGTAGCGCGGTGTGCACGATCCCGTCCGCGAGATTGGAGAACGCGCTGGCGACCAACAACCGCCAGTAGTTGCTGCCCAACGGGTCCTTTGC
>JALZIX010000125.1 GCA_030860025.1 Actinomycetota bacterium | reverse complement strand
CCGATGATGATGTATTCGATGTTGTCGCGGACGAACTCGATCTGGCCCAGCCAGTAGCCGAGCAGGATCACGCCGACCCCCCAGAGCAGTCCGCCGATGATCGTGTAGATGACGTACACCCGGTAGTTCATGCGGGATGCGCCGGCCATCACCGTGGCGAACGTCCGCACGATCGGGACGAAGCGGGCGTAGACGATCGTGCGTGCGCCGTACTTCTCGAAGAACGCAGCGGACCGGTCGACATACTCCGCGCGGAAGAACCGCGAATCCGGCCGCCGGAAGACAGCGGGGCCAGCACGCCGTCCGATCCAGTACCCCACGAGGTTGCCGGCGATCGCGGCAATCGGGGTCAGGGTCAGCAGTGCCCACAGCGGCAGGCCGGCGAACCCCGCGGCCGACAGCAGCCCAGCGGTGAACAGCAGCGAGTCCCCGGGCAGGAAGAAGCCGATCAGCAGCCCGCACTCGGCGAAGACGATGACCAGCAGACCGATCAGGCCGAAGGTGTTGACCAGATACTCGGGGTCGAGGAAGTCGGAGATCGCGGCGGGCACAGTGGCAAGGCCAGCCAGGAGTCCTGCGGTGGTCACGACAACTCAGCCTACCGACCCTAACCTGAACGCCCGGTGAGCACCGCTCGGCGCCCAGCGGTTACTGGGCGCTAGCCCGCGCCGCGCAGCCGCCGTACCGTCTAGCAATGAGCGCTTCAGCCTGCGCGTGCACGCGGCCATCAAGGCAGCCCTCGATCCCCTCGGCATCATGAACCCGGGAAAGATCTTCTCGCCCGCTGAGTCATCCACCCGGCCGGCCACGCTGGCCGCGGTGGGCCGATGAGCCGAGAGCCATGACCGACCGGCTCGTTGTCATCGGGGGCAACGCGGCAGGCATGTCGTGTGCCTCCCAGGCTCGTCGGCTTCGGCCGGCCGAGGATCTCGAGATCGTCGTGCTCGAGGCAGGCCAGTACGTTTCGTACTCGAGCTGCGGAATCCCGTACTGGGTAGGCGACCAGGTGGAAGACGAGGACGCACTGATCGCCCGCACCCCACAGACGTTCGCCGAGATGGACATAGGCGTCCGTTTGGGCACCAGAGCCGAGGTGATCGACCTCGACGCCCAGACAGTCACCGTCCGGTCCACCGTCCGAGCCGACCGGGGCGCCAATGACGGACCGGGCCGATCGTGGGGATACGACCGGCTGCTGATCGCGACCGGGGCCGTCCCGCTTCGCCCGCCGATCGACGGGCTCGATGCCGAGGGTGTCTTCGGCGTCCAGACCATTCCCGATGGAGAGGCGATCCGTCGCGCGCTGGACAAGCAGCCGACGCGGGCGGTCGTACTGGGCGGTGGATACATCGGCCTGGAAATGGCTGAAGCGCTGGTCAACCACGGGCTGGCGGTCACCGTCGTGCTGGCCGATCCACTTCCCATGGCCAGTCTCGACGAGGACATGGGGGAGAAGGTCTGCGCCGCGATGGGCTCGATGGGGATCCAGATGCGGCCGTGTGAGCCGGTGCGTGGCATCGAGGTCGAGAGTGGGCACGCCAGAGCCGTGGTCACCGATGAGGGGTCCTACCCAGCTGATCTGGTGGTCCTCGGTCTCGGTGTACGGCCCAATTCCGATATGGGCCGCGAGGCCGGACTCCGGATCGGTACGACCAAGGGCATCGAAGTCGACGACACCATGCGCGCGTCGATGCAGCAGGACGTGTACGCGGCGGGTGACTGCATTCAGACGCGCAACCGGATCACCGGGCATCCGATGGCCATTGCCCTGGGCACCCACGCCAACCGTCAGGGCCGGGTCGCGGGGACGAACATCGGCGGCCGGCCGGCTCGATTCGACGGAGTCCTGGGTACGGCGGTGACCAAGGTCGGAACCTGCGAGATCGGCCGCACCGGGCTGTCCACCAAGGAGGCCGAGCGCGCCGGGTTCTCGATCGAGACCACCGTGGTCGAGTCGACAGTACGGGCCGGGTACTACCCGAATGCCGGAGAACTGACGGTCAAGTTGCTCACCGACAAGCACACCCAGCGGATGCTCGGTGGCCAGATCGTCGGCGGCCCCGGCTCGGCCAAGAAGATCGACGTCCTTGCCACCGCGATCTGGGCGGAACTCACCGCGGCGGAGTTCGCCTCGGTGGACATTTCGTACGCCCCGCCGTTCTCGCCTGTTTTCGACGCAGTGGTGATCGCCGCCCGTAAGGCCGCCGGGCGCTGAGTCCACGACCCTCGCTAGAGCGCCCCACGCTGCCAAGGCCCGGTGATCGCCAGCGTTCCACCAGTGCCGGCCTCGTCGTAGCCGAATATGTTGACGAACAGGAACGCTCCGTCCTCGCTCCAGCACGCACCGGCGAACTCGCTGTCGTTCATGATGTTCTCGGCGAAGGGGAAGGGCATACCGTCCAGGGTGAGGCCGATGAGGCGGTTCTTGTCCTCACCGAAGAAGGGACTGGTGTCGTCCTGGCCGGCGTTGACCGTCGATGCGTCGTCCTCGCAGAGCACGAGTCCCCCTCGGGGGCTGACCACGATGTTGTCGGGTGAGTCGAGCACATCGCCGTCGGGTGACTCGAACAGCAGCACCAGCTGACCACCGCGCAAGCCGTCGGGGATGTACTCCCAGATCTGCCCGTAACCCTCGGCGAAGCCGTCGGAGTTGACGTCGCCGTTCTTGACGTCACCGCCGCTCGTCGAGGCGAAGAAGATGCTGCCCGCGCCATCCCAGCAGCCCTCGAGGCGGTTGAACTTGGCCGCGCCCCGCGAATAGGCCTCTTCGAAGACGGCGTTCGGAGCGTCGTCCCCCGGGTTGGGCTGCCAGACGGTGTACCAGCGGACGGGGAGCGACCTCCCTTGTTCCTGCCCCTCCCGCAGATCGGCCGAGGGCATGTTCTGGATGCCGAGAATCTGCAGTACCCCGCCTCGGGAGAGGTCCGCAGGGTTGCGCGGCAGGAACCGGTAGAAGCCGCTGCCCCTCCCCGACCCGGCGTCTTCGGTCTGGTAGACGATGCCGGTGCGCGGATCGACTGTCGCCGCCTCGTGCGCGAAGCGACCCATGGCGACAAAGGGGCTGGGCCCGACCGGATTGCCAGGTGACGTGCCGTCGAGCGGATTGAGGTAGACGTAGCCGTGCTTGCGCTCGGTCCGTGGGACCGATCCGGGAGGCTCGGAACCCAGCTCCTGCTGGACGATCTCCTCACAGGTCAGCCATCCGGACTTCCGCAGGGCGAGGCCGCCGGCGCAGTTGACCACCGTGCCGGTCAGGCTCACGTAGTCCTGGACGAGGCCGCCACTGGGAGACAGGAACCTTCTGGCGTCGAAGGTCAGCGTGGTGTTGCCGCCTTCAGCCAGCTTGTCGTAGGCGTTGGCGGCCGCCTCGATGGTGAACACGCCCTGCGTGTACGGCGCGGAGCTGCTGAACCGGATCTCCTGGTTTCGAATCAGTTTTACTCCGGTCCTCGAGCTGCCGAATGCCCCCATGCCGTCGTGGGACCGCGGCGCGGGCCGACCGTCGGACATCTCGCTGCCCGTCTTGGAGAAGATGGTGTAAACGAAGTCCTGCGGTAGAGCGAGCCATTGCTGGGCATCGTTCAGCGATGTTCTGGGGC
>JALZIX010000282.1 GCA_030860025.1 Actinomycetota bacterium | reverse complement strand
CCCCCGCGTAGCCTTTGACATTGAGGATCGCGTCGATCCCGACGGTATGCGCGTCAGTACCGATACACGCGCCCAAAACGACAAGCTTGCGGCGCAGGGTGGCTTTGATGGCCAGGTTGGCCTCCTTCGCGGCCAGCAGCGGGTACTCGCGCTTCTGCACGACGACCTGGTCAAGGTCGACGAGATGACACACCCGGCCATAGACGACGAAGAAGGTGTACGCCGAGTCCCCGCCGCCCAGGCCCTTGGCGTGCACCACCATCGCCGGCTCCAGACCCATCCTGCCGACCAGTTGGAGGGCGGCTCCCTCGGCTTGTGGACCCTGCGGAATGGGCAGGGTGAACGACACCTGAACCATGCCGTCGCCGGTCGTGTCGCCGTACGGCCGGATGACGGTGGGCTGTTCCTGACTGCGCTGCTCACTCACGAAGGTCGGCCTCCATCAGCGTGACCGCCGGATTGTCGTAGCCATCGGCTTTGACGATGACGCCGTCCAGGCCCTTGCCGCGATCGACCGGTCGTTTCGTGATGCCGAAGGTGCCATCGGCGATGGCGTTGAGCAGCCCGTCGTCAGCGATCCGCTCGAGCAAGTCCACGGCCTCGGCCAGTACGTGGTTGGCGCGATTCTCGATGAAACCGCCACGGGGGGGATGAAAGTCCTCAGTCAGTCCGCCCGCGGCATCGAGTACGTACCGCACGTTCTGCAGAGCCAGGTCGCGATCAGACAGGAACGGCGTTACCACCGCCTCGGTCATCATGCCCACCAGCAGGATTCCCTGTCCGCTCAGCGCACCGACGAGATTGAAGAAGCCATCCAGCAGGTAGCCGCGGAAGATGTCCCCGGTCATGTGCTTGGTCGGCGGCATCCACTTCAACGGCGCCTCGGGGAAGAGATGCCGGGCCAGCAGCGCATGCGCGAGTTCGAGACGGAAGGACTCGGGCAGGTCAGGGTTGATCTCGAAGGCGTGGCCGAGTCCGAGCTGCCAGTCCCTTAGGCCGGCTTCGTGCGCGAAGGTCTCATTGAGCAGTTGGCTCACGGTGACCGTGTGCGCGTCGTCGACCGCATCCGCAGTGGTCAAGTAGTTGTCCTCGCCGGTGTTGATGATGATGCCCGCGCGGGCGTGGATCATCCGGCTGAACCGCTGGTCGACGAACGTGCGCTGTGGGTTGATGTCGCGGAAGAGGACTCCGTACATCGAGTCGTTCAACATCATGTCGAGCCGTTCCAACCCGGCCAGGGTGGCGATCTCCGGCATGCACAAACCGGACGCGTAGTTCGTCAGCCGGATGTACCGCCCAACCTCCGCACTGGTCTCGTCCAACGCTGCCCGCATGAGCCGGAAGTTCTCCTGCGTGGCGTAGGTACCGGCATAGCCCTGACGGGTGGCCCCCTCCGGAACGAAGTCGAGCAGTGACTGCCCGGTCGACCGGATCACCGCGATGACGTCAGCACCGGCCCGGGCCGCGGCCTGAGCCTGTGGGATGTCTTCGAAGATGTCGCCGGTGGCCACGATGAGGTAGACCCATGGCCGGCGCGGTGGGTCGCCGATCTTCCGGATCAGCCGGTCCCGGGTCGCCCGGTTGCGATCGATCTGTCTCAGGCCGGCCTTGGCCGCTCGAGTTGCTGCGTTGTGCGCGCGCGTCACGGCTGCGCCAGTGGGCAGCTCGAAACGGACGGTGCCCGCGGTGACCGACTCGGCCAGGTCGAGCAGGCTGGCGTGCCCATGGGCGCGCAGTGCATGCCAAACCGGGAGTGCCACACCGTGTTCGAGCCCGACCTGGTCCCGTACCGCGTCGACCACACGGTTGACCCACGGGATGTCGCCATCGCCGGCGGTCGGGTCAGCCCCACGCAGGCCCGCCAGACGCAGGACAGCCCGCTCGACCGAGACCGTGGTGCGGTCCTGGGCCAACGAGATCACCGGCGCAGCAGCGCGGAGCGCTAGCGCTCGGGCGCGTCGGACCAGTCGGCGGTCCAGGTGGATGACCTCGCGCCGGTCAGTGACCGACGAGGCTGAGCGGGCCGTCACTGGTCCGGCGCTCCGTGGGTGATCCGGCCGCCGGCCATGGTCAAGGCGCACTCAGGTGGACTGGCGCCGTCCACCAGGCTCGCGACGAGGTCAGGCAGCGGTTCCTCGATCACCCAAGCTCCTAGGTGCGCCGGAGCCCCTCCCTCGATCCTTCCGGCAGCTGGGTCGCGGTGCCGGGCTGCGCGCCAGCCGCCGACCGTCGCCGCGACCATTGCCTGTCCGACCGACATCCGGCTGGTCGAGGTGCGATGTCCCACGGCGGCCGAGATTCCGCCCCATGGATCGATCGCGGTGACGGGCGAGTCGCTTCCGAAGGCGATGGTGAGCCCCGCTGCTGCCAGCTTCGCCAGCGGGTTGAGCCGCTCCGCACGGGCAGCGCCCAGTCGCGTTTCGTACATCCTCCCCTGTCCACCCCATGCTGCGTCGAAGGCGGGCTGGACGCTGGCCACCGCGCCGAGCCGGGCGAAGGTCGACAAGGCTGGCGCACTCGGCATTTCCAGGTGCTCGAGCCGGTGGCGACAATGCCGTACGGCAAGCTCCCCGAACTCAGCCGCGACGACCTCGAACGCGCGAGCGATCTGGTCGATCGCGGCCTCGCCAATGCAGTGGAAGCCCGCTTGGATGCGGGCCTGAGTGGCCTGCCGCAGGTGATCAGTGATCTGCTCGTCGGTGAAGTACAGGGCTCCGCTGGTGTGTTTCGCGTCGTCGTAGGGCTCGTGCAGAGCGGCGGTGTGTGAGCCGAAGGCGCCGTCGCAGAACAGGTCTCCGGCAGCGCCGGCCAAGCCGAGTTCGGCCACGGTAGTGATGTCCCCCAGTTCGCCCCAGTAGCCGAGCACGTCCGGGCCGGTCTCGGTACGGGCCAACTGGAGAAGCGACTCCAGGTCGGCGCGCCCCGAGATGTCTGGGCCGGCCATCTCGTGGAACGCCGCAATGCCGAGTTCAGCTGCCCGCGCCCGCGTCGCGCGCTGGGCGATCAGTCGCTGTTCTGGCGTGATGGCGGCTTGGGCCGCGCGGCGCAGGACATGATGGGCCTCCATACGCAGATGCCCGTTGCGATCGAAGCCAGTGCAGTCCTGCGCCTGCGGGCAGCGGTCGAGCAACGCCGTCGAGACGACGGCCGAATGGACATCCACCCGAGCGAGGTAGGCCGGTGCGCCTCGTCCGGCCTCGTCGAGCTCTCCCACTGTCGGTGCCCGGCGTTCGGGCCAGGTCGTCTCGTCCCAACCGGTGCCGAAGATCAGCTGACCGGGATGGGCGTCGGCGTGGGCCGCCACCTGCTCCAGCGCGGCAGGCAGCGACACCGTCCCGTGCAGGTCCAGCCCGGACAAGGAGAGGCCGGTCGCGGTGGCATGAACATGGGCATCGACGAAAGCGGGAAGGAGCAGGCATCCGGACAGGTCGATGCTCTGTTCGGCCGCAGGAGCCTGCCGCAGTGGGCCGACCCAGGCGATCGCCGAGCCGTCCACGACCACGCCCTGGTTCGGGCGCGCCCGGACCGTGACTCCGGCCAGAAGTGTCCTCACCCGTGGCCTCGGGCTGTGAAGAGCTGGGCCACTCCAGGAGTGCAGCGGTACAGATCGAGGGCAAGCTCGGCGTGGCCGGGGGTGTAGCCGTTGCCAACCAGCATGGTGACGTCGGCCGCCAGGCCCTCGGCTCCGAGCGCGGCGGCGGCGAAGGAGGTGGCCATCGAGAAGAAGATGACCGTGCCGCCGTCCGCGGTAGCCAGGATCGCGCCGTGCTCGCAGCCGGGGACATCAACACAGACAACACTCACCTGCACAGGCTGCCCCACCGCGGAACTGACCGCGAGCGGATCCCGCGCATCGCAGACGACGACCTCGTCGGCCAATGCGGCTGAGCGGACTCGGTCGGCCTCTGCTTCGTCCCGCACCAATGCAACCAGACGCGTTGATCCAGCGCGTCGGGCTGCGGCCAAGGACAGAGATCCGGACTTGCCCGCTGCCCCGAGGACGGCGACCGACGATGCATTCGCTGCACGGACGACTCGGTCGACCAACGCCGGCGCACCACAGACATCAAGTACCGCCAAGGCGAGCTCCTCTGGAAGGTCCTCGGGCAGGACCGCGGCGATGGAGCGACCGAACAGGATGGCCCGCCCGGTGCATGGAATCTGCTCTCCCGCCCCGTCCCAGTCACGGAGTTCGTCGTCGATCCGCAGGGGGGTCAATGTCAGCGAGACGAGCGATGCCACTGCCTGTCCTGGCACCAGCCCGAGTTCCGAGCTTGGCCCGACGTCCTCGACGGTCCCAATGAGCATCCCGCCGGAACCGGTGACCGGATTGTGCATCTTGCCGCGCGTTCGAATGATCTCCCGTACCGCGGCTCGGATGGCCGGGCCATCACCGTCGTGTTCGGCGGCGAGTTGCCGATAGGACGCAGCGTCGAGATTGAGTCGCCGGACTCGGATGGCCACCTCGTCCGGTTGCAGCGCGGACTCGGCGTCCAGCCGCCATGCGGCCTGCGGGAGTACGCCTGCCGGCTCGAGGACGCGGGCAACGCCGAGAGCCGATGCGACGCTCGCCATAGCCGTACCTCCTTCGGAAAACTGGGCGATTTGTTGAAGAATCGACGGCAGTCTGCGCATGGGACCGGATGATATCCCGTAGAGTACCGGTATTCGCTTCGCCTACAGACTCGGCAGGAGGCTCGCCGTGAGTACCGGACAACCGGGACAGCCCTATGTCTACGCCCGACGTGAGTTGGTCGAGCCAGACTGGCGCCGGCTGCCGGGCTTTGCCGAGGTTACGGAAACGCAGTGGGCCGATGCGCAGTGGCAGCGTGTCAATTGCGTGAAGAACCTCCGGCAGCTGCGAGGTGTGTACAGCGACCTGCTCGATGACTCGTTCTATGCCGATGTAGAAGCCGACCAGCAGCAGCGCGCCACCATGTCGATCCTGCTGCCTCCGCAGATGCTCAACACCATGGTTCCCGATGATCGACCCACCTCCGAAGGTATGTTGGCCGACCCCGTGCGCCGGTACATGCTTCCGGTCTTTTCCGACCGGGCAACCGACTGGCCATCGCATCCCTATGCAACTCGCGACTCGCTGCACGAGCACGAAATGTGGACCGCCGAGGGGCTGACGCATCGCTACCCCACCAAGGTCCTGGCCGAGCTGTTGTCCACCTGTCCTCAATACTGCGGGCACTGCACCCGGATGGACCTGGTCGGCAATTCGACACCGCAGGTGAGCAAGCTGAAGTTCGAACTGAAGCCGGTCGACCGGCAAGCGGCGATGTTGGACTACCTGCGTCGCAATCCTGGGGTTCGCGACGTGGTGGTTTCGGGTGGCGATGTGGCGAACATGCCGTTCAAGAACCTCGAGGTCTTTCTCGATGGTCTGCTGGAGCTCGACTCCATTCGGGACATCCGGCTGGCGACCAAAGCGCTGATGGGCATGCCACAGCATTGGCTCAAGCCCGACGTCGTCGAGGGAATGGCGCGGTTGGCCGCCACCGCGCAGCGGCGTGGCGTGAGCTTGGCGATTCACACGCATGTGAATGCTGCCCAGCAGGTCACGCCGCTGGTTGCGAAGGCTGCGCGAACCATGCTCGAGATCGGCGTACGGGATGTACGCAACCAGGGCGTTCTGCTCAACGGCGTCAACACCACACCTGCGGCGCTACTGGATCTGTGTTTCGCACTGGCCGACGAGGCGAGCATCCTGCCGTACTACTTCTACATGTGCGACATGATCCCGAACGCCGAGCATTGGCGGATCTCCGTCGCTCAGGCCCAGGAGCTACAGCACTCGATCATGGGTTACCTGCCCGGCTTCGCCACGCCCCGGATCGTCTGTGACGTCCCCTACGTCGGCAAGCGCTGGGTCCATCAGGTGGCCGAGTACGACCGGGAACGTGGAATCAGCTACTGGACCAAGAACTATCGGGCCGGCCTAGAGGCGCGACAGATCGCCGAGGACGCAAACCAGGGACTCGACCGTCGCTATGAGTACTACGACCCGATCCAGTCACTTCCGGAGTCCGGTCAGCAGTGGTGGGCCACCCACGCCGGGGCAGATCGAACTCGGGCGATGCAGGAGGGCCACGAGGCTGCCGCTGCCTCGGCTGCGGCGGCGCAGGCGCTGATCTGCCAGCCCGCCGGCTGACCGCCGTCAGCCGGCGGCCTTGCCCGCCGCCTTGCCCGCGGCCTTTCGGGCCGCCTTCTCGCGTCGGGCAGCTAGCACCTCTTGCTCCAAGTCCTCAGCCTGCTCGATGGTGGGTGCCGTGCCGCCCATCCGGCGCGGTAGCCACCAGGAGTCATCCGGGCCAGACGGCTGCTGCGGGTAGTCGCGCTGGACCTGGTCGAGGAGTTCGTTCATGCGGGCGTGCAGATCCAACATGACCCGACCGGCCTTGGCGCCTTCAGCGGGCACCAGCGGCTTTCCCACCAGGATGCTGATGGCCCGGCCGCGCTTCAGGCTGTAGCGCTTGTCGACGGTGTAGATCCGTTGGCCACCCCAGACCACCATCGGGATGATCGGGACTCCGGCATGCAGGGCCAGCCTGGAGACGCCGGTCTTGAACTTTTTCAGTTCCCAAGACCGGCTTATCGTGGCTTCCGGAAAGATGCCGACCAGCTCACCGCCCTTGAGTGCATCGATCGCTTCGCCAAAGGCCGCGGCGCCGGCCTCGCGATCCACGGGGATGTGTTTCATGCCGCGCATCCACGGCCCGCTGACCTTGCTGGTGAACACCGATTTCTTGGCCATGAATCGGACCAGCCGATTCCGGCGGTAGGCGCCCAGACCGACGAAGATGAAGTCCAGGTAGCTCACGTGGTTGGACGCGATCACCGCTCCGCCCTGGCTGGGAATGTTTTCCACCCCACGGATGTCGAAGCGCAGGCCGAGCAGCCGGAAGACACCGAGCATGAACCGGTTGACGATCCGGTACGGCAGGTCGCGCATTGTCACCTTTCCTGGACTGGACGGGTCTCGAGCACGCTACCGAACGGTCCCGCACGGCCCTGTGCCGTCGGCCACAGCCTCCAGGACAACGACGTTGAGTTCATTCGTACGGGCGAACGTCTCGCGTTGGGCACGAGCGCCATTGCCGCGGTCCCACAGCGCCGCCCACAGATCCTCGACCACACTGCGATCGCCGAAGTCCGACAGGGCCGCCGACACGTGAACCATGAGGTCGGCGGCCACTTCCCTCGCCGGGGCCGGGCGCCCAGTCCGCGGGTGCACCAGCTCGCCATCGAGCCCGGATCGCCCGGCTCGCCAGGACGCGACTCGCAGCAACTCCGTCGGCATGTCGTCGGGTGTCCGCCCGGCCTTCCACTCCCGGCTTGCCGTTTCCACCAGTCCTCTGGCCAGCGCTGCGATGAGCATCGCGTCCTCAGGCCGGCGGCAGACGTCGGCTGCCCGGAGTTCCACCGTCGGATACTTGGCTGACAGCCGGGCCTCGAAATAGATCATTCCGTCGTCCACGATCGTGCCGGAGGCAATCAAGCCGCGGACCAGCGAGTGATAGCGCTCCGGGGTACCGAAGATCGGGGTCGGTCCAGACGACGGCCACCGGCTCCACGATTGCGATCGGAAGCTCGCATATCCGCTATCAGCACCCTGCCAGTACGGCGAGTTTGCGCTCACCGCGAGGAGAACGGGAAGCCAGGGTCGGATGCGGTCGAGAACCGCGACTCCTTCCTCGTCATCGGCCACCGCCACGTGGACATGACATCCACACGTGAGCTGCTCCGAGGCAGTCAGACCGAAACGCTCGACCATCTTCTCGTACCGAGGCTTCGGTGTGACCCGCGGCGCCACGGGAAGCGGATATGTACCGAGCGCCACCACCCTGGCCCTGGTCTGGGCAGCCACCTCATCGGCGTGTCGGCGTAGGGAAACGATCTCGGAGTGCAGTTCCTGAAGCTGGGAGTGCGGCCCGGTACCCGTCTCGACCTGTTCCTGCTGTAACTCGGTCGTGAGTCGATCGTCGGTTTCGGCGTTGAGCACTGCGTCCGCCGAGGATTGGACCTCACCAGTAACCGGGTCGACCAGTAGGAGCTCTTCCTCGACGCCCATCGTCCGCATGCCCGACAGTCTTGTAG
>JALZIX010000115.1 GCA_030860025.1 Actinomycetota bacterium | reverse complement strand
CGATCCCGCAAGGCCTGGGCCAGCGCGTCGGCCAGGGACAAGCCCGAACCTGTTCTCACGTTGGCTTCCCAGGCCTCCGGGTCGGGGAGATCGCGGACCTTGCTGATCGACTTCTCGAGCAGCGCGGAATCCGCCGCGGCGATGGGGATCTCGGCCGAGCCGCGCAGCGCTGTTGTTGCGCCGAGCAGCCTGGCCGCCCTCTCGTGGTCGCCCAATTCGGCCAACACCAAGCACCATGTCTCGATCACGCTGATGCTCAGTTCGAGGTCGCCGAGAGCGAGTGTGTCGACGGCGTGCTCCCGCAGCGTCTTGTGCGCTTCCTCGACTTGACCCGCTTGCACCATTGCCGCGGCCAGGTTGCTGTGGTCGGTGGCCACGCCCCACGGGTCATCCAGCCGCTGGTCGAGCTCCAAGGCCTCCTGAAACAGTTCCACGGCCCGATCCATCCGGTGGGCATCGGCCTCGACAATGCCCAGGTTGGACAGGGCTGCGGCAAGCCGGCCGTCGTCCTGGGCCGCCCGAGCGGTGGCGATACTCTCGTCCAGCAGTGTTCTGGCTGTTTCCGATTCGCCGAGCTCCCGGTACGTCCACGCCAACGTGTTCAACTCCATCGAGATGCGGCCTTGGTCACCGTCGCGTCGCCAGAACCGCAGACAGGCCTGCAAGGCATCCCGGCTCTCCTCAGGCTCCCCCTGCTGGAGGAGCAGGACGGCTAGCCCATGCAACGTCCTCATGAGTTCGCGGCTCTCCCGGCCGGCTGCTGCCTCGACGCCGCGGGTGAGCCACCGGCGGCCTTCGGCCTGATAGCCGCAGGCGTACCAGAACCAACTCAATCCCTGGCACAGTCGCAGCCCCATCTCGATGCGGTCCTGATCGGGTAGGTCCGACTCGCCCGAGCCCAGGGCCCAGTCAAGTGCGGCCCTCAGGTTGTCCAGCTCGATCTCGATCCGGTCCCGGATGACGAGGTAGCGGCTGCTCTGGAGCTGCGGGGCCAGCGTCTCCACCGTGGTGAGGAAGTGCTCGGCATGCCGGCGGCGAACCTGGTCCAGCTCCCCGGCCGCTGTCAGCTTCTCCCGGGCAAACGTGGCGATCGTCTGCAACAGGTGCATCCGCGGTTCGCCGTCGGAGTCCTCGTCCAACTGCACCAGACTCGCGTCCACCAGGTCGGCCAGCTCAGCCAGCGGGTCGCCGCCAGTTCCGGTTACGGCGGCACAGGCAGCCAGGTCGCCGCCACCGGCCAGTACGCCGAGGCAACGAAAGGCGAGTTGCTGTTCGGCCGGCAGGAGTCCGTAGCTCCAGGCGATGGTGCTGCGCAGCGTCTGGTGACGTGCGGGTTGGCCGCGCTGGGTCCCGGCCAAGTCGAGGCTGGCATCCATTCGAGCCAGCAGGGCGCGGGGTCCGATCAGCCTGATCCTGGCGGCCGCAAGCTCGATGGCCAGCGGCAGGCCGTCCAGTCGGCGGCAGATCTCTTCGACGGCTCGACGATCCTCGACCGACGGCGCGAAGCCGGGTCTAACCATCCGGGCCCGCTGCAGAAAGAGCTGGACCGAGCCTGACTCGTCCGCCTCCGCGTCGGCCTCCGCGTCGGCTGCGGGCAAGGTCAACGGGGGTACGGGGTGCTCGTACTCCTCGGCGAGGTGCAGCGGGCGCCGCGAGGTTGTCAGGACAACCAGATTCCGGCCCGCGGAGACCAGGTCGGCCACCACGTCGCCGGCATCGCTGAGTTGCTCCAGGTTGTCCAAGAGGAGCAAGGCACTGCGACGTGCTACGTGGTCCAGGAGGGCCTCTCGAGCCGGGCCTTCGTCGACCAACCCCAGCACCTCAGCAATCGTGGTCCACATGACCTCGACCGAGGTGACCTCTTCCAGCGGCACGAAATAGATGCCGTCCGGGAAGGCCTCAACCACTGCCGCCGCCGCGGCGATGGCGAGCCGGGTCTTTCCGCAGCCCCCAGGGCCGGTCAAGGTGACCAGGCGCACATCCGTCCTCGTGATCAGCTCGCGGAGGCGACCCAACTCGAGCTCGCGGCCGACTGTCGGGGTCGCCGGGAGCGGCAGTGTCGATCGGGAGCCGAGGCTTCTGGGCGGTGGAAACTGCCGCGGCAGGCCATCCGCGGCTAGCTGGAACAGATGCTCGGCCGCTGGGATGTCCTTGAGCCGATGCCAGCCCAGATCGAGGAAGGACATGGGCTGCGCGGCCGCGATGCGGTACGTCGGCTCGGTGACCAACACCTGCCCACCATGAGCGCAGGCAGCAACCCGAGCGGCTCGGTGGATGTCCATGCCCACGTAACCGTCCTCGTGCCGGGTGGGCTCGCCGGTGTGCAACCCCATCCGCACGCCGACGCGGGACCCCACCGGCCAGGGGTGCGTCTGCAGTCCGTACTGCGCCTCGTAGGCGGCGTTGAGTGCGTCTCCCACTGATCGGAACACCACGAAGAAGCTGTCCCCTTCAGTGCCCATCTCGCGTCCGTGGTGACGCTCGATTGCCGAACGCAGGATGCGCCGTTGGGCCGAGAGGACCTCGCCGTACCGTTCGCCGCCCAGGCGGCTCAACAGGCTGGTCGATCCCTCGATGTCGCTGAACAGCAGAGTCAGCGTGCCGGTGGGCAGATCGCCGTCCGGCCCCGATGGGTGCGGTGCGGCGATGCTCACGAAGCCGACGGGCTACTGGGGCTGCGCCTGATCGGGGAGGGCGTTCACCGTGGCCTGCAGGTAGGCGACATTTGCCGCCACGATCGACTTCAGCTTCGCGTGGTCAACCGGTTCGTGGCTGCGCAACCGCGACTTGTAGATTCCCTGCTCCACCAGCAACCGAGTCACATCGAAAGACTTGCTGGTCGTCACGACGATGTCCGGGACCTCCTGGTCTGAGATCTCATCTCGGAGATCATCAAGCCGGCCGCGCAAGCGGGTCAACTCGTCCAAGTCGGCTCCGGAGTCGGCGAATATGTCGGCGATCAACTCGTCACTGTCTTTGCGGCTCATCAGTCTCCTCCACTGGCAGTCCCCTCCGCTGAATTGAGCCGAGTGTGCCAGCGGAGCTGCTGCCCGGGAATGGCTGAACGTTCACACACTGTTGCCGGGTTGCCGGCGCCCGGGATCGCGGGGTGGTCAGGCTCGGGCGCGGAGGTATCGGCCGAAGTGCGGAACGGTGAAGGCGATCTCGCCGCGCTGGGCGGAGTAGATCAGGCCCTTCTTGATGAGCGCGTCGCGAGCCGGAGACAGGCTCGCGGGTTTGCGGCTGAGTGTCTTGGCAACGTCGCCGGTGGAAACGCCTGCCGTGGTGGTCTCGACGAGGGCATCGGCCATGGCGCGCAGGTATTCCCGCTCGGCGGGGGTGGCCCGTTCGTACCGTGACCCGAAGAAGCCGACGCCAAGCTCGGCCTCGGCCATCGGGCGGGCCACCTCGACGTCGGCGGCCGTGATCGGCGAGGCCGGCGCCACATCCCAGGCGAGCTTGCCGTAGGCCTGCACGAAGTACGGGTAACCGCCGGATGCGGCGTACAGCGCATCCAGAGCGGCCGGGTCGAAGTCCACGCCTTCTCGGTCTGCCGGAATGCGCAGGGCGAGATCGGCTGCCCGCCGGTCCAGCCGGTCGATCCGGGAGAACCGGAACAGCCGCTCGGAGTAGCTCTTGGCCGCGGACAGGACGGCCGGCAGGTGCGGTAGGCCCGCACCCACGACGATCAACGGGGCGCCGAGTTGGGAGAGCTCGTGACAGGCGGCGCACAGGGCCGAGACGTCGTCCGGACCCAGGTCGTGC